>JANMOK010000316.1:0-14979 GCA_031369165.1 Paracoccaceae bacterium | reverse complement strand
GGCGAATATGAAGACGGAAGTTCAAACGAGTCAGGTAATGCGGCAGGCGCGGCTGCGATTGCATATCACGCAATTCACGCTGTCGCGGCACGTTTGATTCGAATCGGCGAAGATTCACTGTTCTCGGCACGTGCTCCGGACGGATCTTTGAGCGACTAACCAGTTGAACTTATAGCAAAAATTGCTAGTCTGCGTTTTGGATAGATGTGCGGAGTCCTAGAATGCTGCCAAAATTCGCGCCGTCACCAGCCGGGGCAATTCCGCTTCACATAGTTGAAAAGTCGGCTTTGGAAGCTTGGAGCGATGGGCAGGGAGAAGGCACGCGCCGCTGGATTGCCAGCATGGGATTTGACGCATCGCTGGGCTCGATGTTGAGTTGCCCGGATTTGGGCGGAAGAATTTCGGCTGTTCTGGTTGGGTGGGGCGACGAAGCTGCAAGGTCACGCGGGCGGTTTCACTTGGCGCAGATTGTTCCCGATCTGCCGGGGGGAACTTATCGAATCGCGTCGGGTTTGAAAAAAAAGGAATACGACGAGGCTGCTTTGGGCTGGCTGCTGGCTCAATATCACTTTGATCGATACCGCAGAGGCAAAGCACCACAAGCGAGGCTGGCTGTTCCAGACGGCGTCAATTCCGATCAAATTGAAGCCATCGCAGCGGGCGAGTATTTGACGCGTGACCTGATCAACACGCCTGCTTCGGATATGGGGCCGGCCGAGCTGGAAACGGCATTTCGCAACCTGGCGGCGCGTTTTGGCGCAGCGGTGGAAATTATAAAAGGTGAAAGTCTACTGGTCCAAAATTTTCCGATGATCCATGCGGTCGGTCGCGCGGCTGAACAACCACCGCGTTTGATGGATTTGCGTTGGGGGCCAGTCGATGGACCGAAAGTTACACTTGTCGGCAAGGGTGTTTGTTTTGACACCGGCGGTTTGGACATCAAGCCGCCGTCTTCTATGGGCTTGATGAAAAAGGATATGGGCGGGGCGGCGGCGGTAATGGGCCTCGCGCAGATGATCATGGAATTGGGCTTGCCTGTTCGGCTGCGGGTTTTGGTGCCCTGCGTGGAGAACTCAATTGCCGGAAACGCGTTTCGGCCACAGGATATTTTGTCCTCTCGCAAGGGACTGACCGTCGAAATCAACAACACAGACGCCGAAGGGCGGCTGATTTTGGCGGATACTTTGGCCTATGCCGACGAGGAAGAGCCAGAGATGTTGTTCTGTCTGGCAACATTGACAGGTGCAGCGCGGACAGCTTTGGGGGCGGATTTGCCGGCCATGTTTAGCGATGACGACGGCTTGGCGTCGGCGTTGAGCGACGCTGGAAATCAAGTTGGTGACCCGCTCTGGCGCATGCCTTTCTGGAACGGCTATGAAGGACTGATCGAACCGGGAATCGCCGATTTGGACAATGCACCTTCGGGGGGAATGGCCGGTGCGATAACGGCAGCATTGTTTCTGCGAAGATTTATCAGCAATCCAATAGGATTTGCGCATTTTGACATTTACGGATGGGTACCCAGTGCCAAACCTGCACGGCCCAAAGGTGGCGTGGGGCAAGCAGCGCGGGCAATATTGCAAGTTTTAATTCAAAGATTTGGTCACTGATGGACCCGCGAACTACACCCGCACGGCCAGACATTGCGGCAGAACACTTGCGCGGGAAAGTAGACGCGGCGCGGTTTGTTGAAGCCCACGAAACGACGGTGGCGGTTGCGTGGCTTGATTTGTTCGACAAGCCGGGTGGCAGAGTGACCAGCCAGTTGCTGCATGGTGACAGGTTTGATGTGTATGAGAAATCTGCTTGGTTTGCTTGGGGGCAAAATTGGCGCGATGGTTATGTGGGTTATGTTGTGGCTTCGCGCCTGCACGAACCAAGTTCGAAGGCCAATTTTCGGGTAAGCACAAATTGGAGCCATGTTTACCCGCGGCCCAACATGAAACTCCCCACTGACCGGCAACCAATTCCGTTCATGTCGGCAGTGCACTCCAGCGAGAGTGTCGCTGGTTTTGCCCGCGTTGATGGCGGATTTTGCCCATTGCAATCTTTGGTTGGGATCAATGACGCGGCGCCGGACTTTGTTAGTGTCGCAGAACGATTTGTCGGAGTGCCCTATTTGTGGGGCGGCTGCACGCCGATGGGGTTTGACTGCTCCGGCTTGCTGCAAATTGCCTTGTTGGCAAGCGGACAATGCGTACCGCGCGATTCCGATCAGCAAGCCGAAAGTGTTGGCACGGCGTTAAGTGGTGGCGCACCGCTGCAGCGCGGTGATTTGATTTTTTGGGAGGGTCATGTCGGGATAATGCAAGACGGAGCCCGAATCGTCCACGCGAACGCGCATCATATGGCCGTTGTGTCGGAATCGCTTGGTTTGGTCACCGCAAGAGCGATGGAATCTGGCAGCAGCATCATCGCCCGGCGTCGCATTATCGGCTAAATTGATCGAATAAGCAGTTTTTCCAGAACACGAACGACGTTTCTGAGGTCGGCTCCGCGTTTCAAGATTCGACCGTCAATAGCAATGACCGAATACTGGCCTTGTCGCTCTGCCAGTTTGGGGCGTTTTTCGATACGATAGATCGGTGTTTCGGCCGAATGGCGAAAAACTGAAAAAATCGCTACGTCAGACAAGTGCGAAATGCCATAATCTCGCCATTCTCCCATCGCGACCAATTTGCCGTAAACCGAGAGAATCACCGACAACTCGCTCCTGTTAAAGGTGACGCGGGCCAGAGTCGCCGGAAATGCAACAATTCTTGGGTCAAAGGCGATGTTCATGATGTCAACATGGCGAATGCACAAGGCGTTTGGCAAGGAGTAGTCGGATATTCTGGCAATTTTTATGGCCATTCCACAGTTCAATAAATTAACTTCTTGATAAGATTCCGCAGAATTGCCACATTTCAACCGATTCAAGGTCATGATTGGCAGCGATAAAGTTCTTACAGAAGATGAGTAAGGCCCGGTGGAGCAAAGTCAGCCCCCACCAACGATGCACCGCCGGGCCCCTCTGTTTGTAACGATCACCCAAAATTGTTGGCCGGTTGAAAACGCAAGAACGCGTTGACATGGTATTTTGTCGAATCTTTACAGTTAATTAAGAATCCGCATTTTCGCCACATTTCAGACGGGTTGAGGCCATGAATCACACGCATAAGGAAAGCACAGCAGTTGTAAACTGTTCCCGGTGCCGTGAGTTTCAGCCCCCACCAAAATGATCGGCACCGGGGCTCGCTGTTTCAATCAAATAATGAAAATTTTGAGCAGCCCGGTTGCTGGCGAACGCTCAATGCATTTGAGACGTGTTATCGTATTTATTGCCGCGCAAGCGCCCAAACATTGTCGCCACTTCGGGGTGCTCGACCGGGTCGCCGCTGTTGTCGAGAACCAAGTTTTGCTCGGATACGTAGGCTACATAGTAGGATGTGTCGTTTTCTGCCAAAAGATGGTAAAAAGGTTGGTCTTTCGACGGGCGGTGGTCGGCTGGAATTGACATCCACCATTCTTCTGTGTTGCCGAATGCAGGGTCGACGTCAAAAATGACGCCGCGAAATGGGTGTACTCTGTGGCGGACGACTTGTCCTATCGAAAACTTAGCCAAATTGCGCTGCATAATACGCACCCAAACTTTCTACGCGATGCGAACATAAATCAAAACTTCATATGCTCACAATGCAGGAATTGCGCAAATCGCAAATCTGACACGCCTCGTTGCGCTTAAACTGCAATGCAAGACTGCCCCCTACCAAACGTGAACGCAGGGACTCTTGCAAATTTTGGGATTTTAGGCGACCTTGCCGTAAAATAACAAAAAATGAGCAGTGGCTAATTGAGGCGGATCACATGCGGTATGTCGCACTTGTGCTTGTATTATTTTTAGGTTCCTGCGCAGGCGACGGAAGCCGACCGAGCAACATTGACAATGCTTGCGTCATTAAATCGGAAAAGCCGCGTTGGTTTGCCGCGACCCGAGCCGCGGAAAACCGCTGGGGCATACCGCCGCACGTGCAATTGGCGACAATGTATTATGAATCGAAATTCCGGTCCGACGCACGGACGCGGCGAGAATATTTGTTTGGGTTCATTCCGAAAGGTCGCCAATCGTCAGCGTACGGTTTTTCGCAGGCACTGGATGCGACATGGAACTGGTACCGTGACGATACGGGAAGACGCGGCGCGGATCGCGATGACTTTTCCGATTCCGCGGATTTCATGGGTTGGTATATGGATCAGTCCTTTCAACGAAATGGCATCGCCAAGGATGATGCCTATAACCAATACATAGCCTATCACGAAGGCCACACCGGGTTCGCAAACGGAAATCACTTGAACGACAGTTTCGTGCGCAATTATGCGCGCAAGGTCCAGGACAAGGCCGATGAATTCAAGAACCAGCTTGCCGGATGTGCCTGAACGGACACCAGGTTAAGCGCGCAACATCCCAAGCGAACTGGTCGCCAAAAAGAAAAGCGACGCGGCCAAAATAATTGACGGACCGGCCGGCGTATCCCAGAACCACGATGCCGAAAGCCCAAATGCAATCGCACACCCGCCAATAATCGCAGCAAAGCCAACCATTCGCTCGGGACTATTAGCCATTGTTCGGGCCGCTGCGGCAGGCAAGATCAGCATCGCGGTGATCAACAGTACGCCAACAAGTTGAATCGAAAGCGCGACAAAAAGTGCGAGTGCCAGCGTCAGGAGTAACTTGTCAAAACGCGCGGAACCGCCCTCTGCAATCATCAATTCTGGGCTGAATGTTGTATTCAGCAAACTTCGCCACCGCCAGACCAAAACCGCCACAATGCTGACGGCACCTGCCCAGATGTACGCAACGTCTGTCTGCGACACCGCCAAAATGTCACCAAGCAGCGTTTCGAGCAGATCGATTCGCAAGTCTGGTAAAAGTGATGCCATCACCAAGCCCAAGGCTAAAGCTGAATGCGAAAATACTCCGAGTATTGTGTCGGCGGCAAATCCGTTGCGGCCACTGCTTAAAGACACCGTCACGGCGACGCAGCCGGCAACAATAGCGACGCCAAACATCAATGGAATGGCAAGCGCCAAACCCAATGCAATTCCCAACAGCGAAGAATGCGCTGTCGCGTCGCCGAAGTATGCCATCTTGCGCCAAACTACAAAGCAACCTAACGGGGCGGCGGCAAATGCAATAGCCAGGCCGGCCAAAAGCGCGCGCACCAAAAAGTCATCCATGATCATGGTCCGAATGATCGTGGCCATCGTGACTGTGATCGTGGTGGTGCTGATACAAAGCCAAGCTGGCGCGGCTGCCAAACAAGTTCAGATAGGTCGGGTCAACTGAAACGGTTTCGGGCGCACCCGAACAGCAGACATGGCCATTCAGACAAATGACCCGGTCGCTACCGGCCATGACCACGTGCAAATCGTGGCTAACCATCAAGACCGCCGCACCGGAACCGGCCCGAATCCCCCGCAACAGCGCGTAAAAATCTTCTTCACCTTGTTGATCAAGTCCCTGTGTCGGTTCGTCGAGGATTAACAGGTTTGGTTTTCGAAGCAGTGCCCGGGCAATCAACACACGCTGTGTTTCGCCGCCGCTAAGCGAAGCCATACTTGTTTGGCGCAGATGAAAGGTATCGGTTCGTTCCAAAGCGCTTATGCGATCTGCTTTTGTATTTGACCCTGCCAAAGCCAAGAATCGATCGACAGTGATGGGCATGCTTGCTTCGATCATCAAACGTTGCGGTGCGTATCCAACGCGCAGATCGGGCCTTTTGATTACCACGCCCGAAGACAGCGAAACCGCGCCGACCAATGCCCGAAGCAGAGTCGTTTTGCCGCCTCCGTTTGGCCCAATTACCGTAACAATTTCACCGCCGGAAATCGTCACGCTGACGTTTTCCAGCAGCAATTTCCTGCCGGCACGGACCGAAATATTTTTTGCCTCTATCAATGGGGGTGCGCTAGTCACTGCACCGCACAATCGCTGCAAAGGCCAAATACTTCGACACTGATGTTCTGAATCTCGAAATCCGTATCCTGCATCCAATTCGACTTTTCCCTTTGAGGGACAGGCGCGAGTTCTGAAACTTTTCCGCAGGAGTTACAGATTGCAAAACAAGTATTGAAACGGTGAGGATTTGACTTGCAGGCGGCATAAGTACCCTGAGTTGGCAGCTTGTGGACAAGCCCTTGGACGACCAGAAAATCCAACACGCGATAGACTGCAGGTGGCGCGGACGCGCGGCCTTGTTCGTGCAATTGGTCGAACAATTCGTAAGCGCCGACAGGCTGCGGTGAATGGTGCAAGGCATTAAGGACGTCGTAACGCAATACGGTCTGCCGTTCGCCGTGCAATGCCAGCGAATTATAGGCCAGTGAACTGCGGTCGCATGCCGCGCAGTTTCCGTTCATGGTGGGCTTTCGTTACTTTGTAACCGGAACTGATATGTTCGTTGAGCGACGTCCGCAATAAGAAACTAACCTAGCGGACAACTGCTTCGACACGTCGATTCAATGCTCGGCCTTCGGCGGTATCATTTAATGCTCGAGGTGCCAGAAAGCCTGCGCCTTCAACGCTCAGCCGCGACGGCACAATTTTGAAGTTATCAATGAGAGCCTTTCTTACCGCATCGGCTCTTCGACGAGAAATATCGATGTTGGACTGTAAAGAGCCGACATTGTCGGTATGGCCCACAAGAATGATGCTTTCATTGGGGTTTTCTTCGAGCCATTTGGCCAAGAATCCGACAATATTGTTCGGGTCGCCCGTTAGTTCTGCTTTTCCAGAAGCGAACACCAAACCGTCAAGGGGCAGGCGCCCGTTAGTGCTGAAATCGTCTATGGAGACTGTCGACGAACCACCTGAAGCCGTCGTATCGGCCGGCGCAATTGCAGCAATACGTGCGGGTGTTATTTCAACCAGTTGGACGTAAACAGCGACCGGCGTGCGGCTGATCAGGATCGCGACGGATACCAGCGCGCCGTTAATCAACTTTTGCGCCGACAAGACACGAAAGTCAGTCAAGTCAACTTCCATCGCTGGCGGTTCAACAACGTGCAGGGCGAATCGAAAATCAAAGCCGCCACAACTGGATTGGTCGCAATCAAGCCGCGTTCCAAAACCCAAAGTCTTTAATTGATCGAAAAAATATTGATGCATCGACAAGGTGTTTTGATTGCTTCCAGTGACTTTGAACGCCCGAATGTCGGTTTGGCCCTGCACTATTTCAAGCATCGGAACAACGGCGTCAAAGGGCCTGACAGGAAGTGGAAATGAATCAAATTCGTTTGTAGACTGGAAATTTAGGTCAGCGTTTGCGGGCAAGGTAACCATGGACTGGCCGAAAACAGGTCCAGCCAGCAAGCAAAAAACGACAACGATTCGTGACAAGTCGCGATTCAAATTAGTTAGAAACATTGTCGTCGCCAAGGTGAGTCAAATTATGTTTCCCTCGAAATTGGGACTATTTTCAAGGATTCGGTCAAAGCCCAATGGCCTTAGGTCAAGCGAGCGATATTGGCCATAGGTGATAAGTTCGGACAAACCTCTGCCAATTGCCGGCGATTGCTGCAAACCATGACCAGAGAATCCATTGGCAAAAAAGAAATTTTCGACGTCTGGCGCGGGACCGACGATAGCGTTTTGGTCAAATGTATTCATATCGTACAAGCCGGCCCAGAAACGTTGCAGTTTTATGCTCTCAAAAAGTCGAGAACGGGCCGCCAGTGTGGGCCAGATAATATCATCAAATTCAGTGTAATTCGGTTCAAAATCATCGGGCGAAACCGCTGGGTCGTTGGTCGGTTGGCAACCACAAAGAAATTTGTCGCCTTCGGGCCGACACCAAACACCATTAGGCTCAATCATCAATGGCAGAGAGGCGGGGATTTTTTCCGCGCAGGCAAATACAAAGTTTGTTCTTTTGCGCGGCTGGATCGGAACTGAAAGGCCCGCCAGGCCAGATATTTCCCGCGCTCTTACACCCGACGCATTTACGAAACGGCCGCAGTGTATTTCGTTGCCGTTGGAGAGAGCGACGGAGGTTATCCTATTATCTTGCACTTTTAATCCCGTGACCTCGCCAGTCAGGTACTGCACGCCATTGGCACGCGCCTCTGAACGGAAACAATTGAGCAGTCCCATGTTGTCAAACCAGCCCTCACCTGAAAGGCCAAGGCTGCCAAGAACAACGTTGGCGACGTTCAAGTGCGGGTAGCGCTGGACCAGTTCGCTTGACGACAAAAGCATCGTGCTCGCGCCCAAGTCCCTTTGGATTCTCCAGTTGTTTTCCAGCTGCTTAGCTTGCAGGGAATTTTCCGCGAGATAGAGGTATCCGTTCTCCTGAAAATTTAGGGACATACCAAAATGTTTTTGTGAGGATCGAATAAAGTCTGCACCAAATTGACCAATCTGTATGTTCAAATTGCTAGAGAATTGGTGGCGAATACCTGACGCAGACAGAGCAGTTGCGGCAAGACGATAGGTTGGATCACGCTCTACAACGACAATCTTGCCATCAAAATCGGAATTGTTAACAAGAAACCAAGCAATTGAACTTCCCGTTATGGCTCCACCGCAAATAAGCACATCGCATGTCAGCGGGATTTTAGTCACGTGCTGGATCGTCCGAATGGCCAAGCGCCGTGAACCACCCACCAACAAATCGTGTTAAATTGGCATGCGGATCTGGCCGAGGGTGTGCTTTCATCACCTGAGCACGGAAAGCATCTGCGCTGTCCATTGGCATGAAACCTATGTGAGCGGCGGATGCATTCGAGACGCCAAGTTCCGAATTGTTGGATGTCCCGTAGATAATAGAAAAACCGACACGTTGCGCCGACAAGCCAGCTTCCACCAATCGGACACAATCTGCGAAACTTAGCCAAGACCAAAGCATCCTGCGATCAGCTGGTTCGGGGAAACACGAGCAAATGCGGAGGCAAACACTTTCAATCCCAAACTTGTCCCAATAAAGTCGGGCTAAATCCTCGGTAAAACATTTGGACAGGCCATAAAAACTGTCCGGCCTGTGCGAGACATTTGTGTCAGGCAATTCTTCGACTGGGTGGTAGCCGACGGCGTGAATTGAGCTTGCATAGACGATTCGCTTGACGCCGTTAAGTCGCCCCGTCTCATAAATATTATAGGCCGCAGGCAAGGTGTCTTTTAGGATTTCTAGAAAAGGTTGTTCTTTTGGCGTTCCAGCGAAATGCAGTATTGCATCACAATCTTTGGTCACTAGTCGCGCAAAATCCAAGTCGTTCAAATCGCCCTGAAAAAGCTCTTCGTTTTGGCTTGCCAAGCCCATTGGCAATCGATCGACAAGACGCAGAGTTTTGCACAAGTGGCCAATGCCGCCGCGCAGATGCGAGCCAAGACTTCCGGACGCACCTGTGATCAGAAGCCGGGTGAATTCGGCCATT
This sequence comes from Paracoccaceae bacterium, assembly GCA_031369165.1. Lineage (GTDB taxonomy): Bacteria > Pseudomonadota > Alphaproteobacteria > Rhodobacterales > Rhodobacteraceae > JANMOK01. Next base: position 5,568 of record JANMOK010000316.1, on the reverse strand, counting down.
TCAGTTTTTGACCTTGGAAAAAGCGGCCATTCTTATTTGACTGAGGGTCGCGCGTGGCGTCAGTGATTCTATATCAACCATGATTTCGATGACTGCTCCAGATTCCGATTGCAAGGCACGTTCAAAGGCAGCTGAAAACTCATCGGTTTTCTGCACAGTTTCAGCATGGAAGCCAAAAGATCTGCAAAGGGCAACAAAGTCAGGATTGGCAATGTCTGTAAAGATAACCCGGCCGGGGAATGTCTTTTCTTGATGCATTCTAATTGTTCCATAGCTGCCGTTGTTGACGATAAGCACAATTGGGCAAGCGCCTATTTGCTGGGCGGAACTGAGCTCCTGGCAGTTCATCAGAAAATCACCATCCCCTGCAATGCAAACGATCGTTCTGTCTGGAAGCGCAAGCTTGGCCGCTATTGCTGCAGCAAGTCCATAACCCATTGCTCCGGATTGCGGAGCTAAAAGGCGGTGCCTTTCGCCAAACAAGAAATACTTACTCGGCCATATCGCAAAATTACCTGCACCGTTGGTAAGAATGGCGTCGTCAGGCAGAACCGACTGCAAATGCCGCATAATCATTCCCATGTCGGCTGGGCCAGGTTGAGCCGGAGGCGTACGAAAATATTCAAATTCCGTGCGCGCCTTGCCGGACCAATTGGACCAATTGCCCAACCTCCTGTCCCGAAGCGCTGCCGCCAATGCATTGGGTCCGGTATGGATTGGCACATCGGCCCGAAAAATTTTGCCAAGTTCGGCGTCTGAGGTATGAGAATGTATTATCGGCCGGGATTCATCGAGCGGGTCGGGCCGCGAATAGGAATCTGTGGTTATTTCGCCCCATCGAATGTTGAAGCCAAAAAGAACGTCTGCTTCGTCGATTAACTTTTCAACATTGGGCAATTTTCCGAGGCCTGCATCTCCGCAATAACTGGGTGAATTGTTGTCGAGAATATCTTGAAAACGAAATGCATTCAGAACAGGCAACTTGTTCAACTCGACGAATTGCCGGAAATCACGCCTCCCCTGTTCTGACCATCCTGTCCCGCCAACAATCATGAGCGGGCGCTTTGCATGTGCAAGTTGTTCAACAAGCGCGTTGAGCGATTCCTCTGACGGCGCGGGCTCTGGTGCAATGACTTGCGATCTGGGCACTGCAGAGCTAATTGCCGCCAAGACATTTTCAGGTAGCGAAACTACAACTGGACCCGGCCGGCCCGACATCGCTGCCGAGAACGCCCTTGCAACAATTTCCGGGATTCGGTCGGCAGCGTCCACTTCAACGACCCATTTTGATATCGGACCAAAGAATGCCCGGTAATCTATTTCTTGAAACGCTTCCCTGTCGCGCTGGCCGGAATCAATTTGACCAATAAACAGTATCATGGGGGTAGAGTTCTGTCGGGCGGTATGAATGCCAATTGAGGCGTTCGTCGCGCCTGGACCTCGCGTTACAAAACAAATGCCGGGTCGGCCAGTAAGCTGTCCCCATGCCGCAGCCATGAATGCCGCCGCACCTTCATGGCGGTTGTTGACCAGACGAATTTCCGGAGCATCGATCAGCGCGTCCAAGACGGCAAGATAGCTCTCACCGGGCACACCAAATGCTGCTGTCACACCCTGCTCAAGAAGGCAGTCAACCAGAAGTTGCCCGCCAGTTTTTCCGGTAATTGCCATTGGCCGAACCTTTCATGCGGTGTAGAACGGCAGCACAAAATCCGCAGGCGGCGACAAGGTGACCGTTAGTCGTAATAGTAGCCGTAATTCTCGGAACCGAAACGACATTTGTTCAAAATAACCCCTAGCAGGTTCGATTTTTCGGACAACGACTGTTCTGTCTCGTCAACATCTTGGATGGTCGATTTCTCAGCTTCGACCACCAGCAGTGTACAGTCGACATTTGGGAGGAACGCAAGTGCGTCGTCGCTAGCCATCAGCGGCGGCAAATCGTAAATAATGATGTCGGGTTGAAGGTCGTCGCACAGCGCGTCAATCGATTTCCGGGTTTGCGAATTTGCCAACAATTCAGCGCTGTATTTTTGCGAGTTTGTCGACGCCCCGATAGCCAGATTTGTGTCAAATCGCACGAACTGGCCAGTCGTTTCGCCAAAACCACTCAGAAAAGAAGCCATCGATGGGCCAGGCTTTAGGCCAAGAGTCTTGGCCAGTTGCGGTCGCCGCAAGTCAACGTCGATCAGTACGGAGCGAATTTCCTTTTGTCGCGCGAAGCTGAATGCCAAATTTGCTGAAACCAGTGTCTTTCCGCAATTTGGTTTTGGGGACGTAATTGCAAGCGAACGCCAACTTTTTTCCTTCATTGTCGCCAAAAGCTTTGTGCGCAAAATGTCAAAACTGGTGTAGGCGGGATTTTCGCATGCCAGTGTTATGATCCTGTTCTTGCGGAAATGCTTGCTGTCCGGTTCAAACTGATGAATCGCCAGCCAATTTTCTTCTAGCTGCGGTCGTGAAAGAGTTCCGCGCCGAAGTGGCTCGGTCGACCCACCGCCAACGTTAATTTCACCTTCTCTGACGCGGCGAGCTTTTTGGATTGCGTCTCTAATTCGTTCCATTCACGTTCCCGATAGATTGATAGAAAGCTGCCTATTTACAGTTCACCCAAAAAGCTCTGAAAACAATGTGGCAACCCCAGTTTTCTCTGCCGCCTGCTGGAATAATAAGTCGAGCGGCGAATAATAAAAGTGGATCAATGCAACCAAAGCGGGCAAACCGCCGGCTGAAAGCGCAATGAAACTTGCTGTTTTCAAGCGATTTCTAATAATTTCGTTTTTGGTTTCGATATAGGGAATGGTTAGAAATGGCTGAATTTCCAGTTGTTTGACCAAATCGGACGGTCGGCGAATGCTGCGATTAAGAAATTCAGACAGCAAGGCAATTCCTGTTGCAAGCAACAATCCAAAAAAAGATCCACCGACGGAAATGAGCTTTCGGTTTGGTTTGATTGGTTCATCTGGCACGGTTGGCTGTTCGATGACCTCGAACCTTTCGCCTTTTTGACGCAATTCCAATTGCTCGCCGGTTGCCGCCTCGGAAAGTTTTTTCTGGGCATCGGCGAACTGCACGCGAATGTTCTCATAGTTTCGTTGCAACGAATTGAGTTTGACCTCATTCGCAGGCGTTGCACTGATGGATGACATCAAATTTGCAATTTCCCGGTTTATTGACTCTTTTTGCGCCTGACTTGCCTCCAGACGCGCCTGAACCTGTTCCAACCGGCCCAACAGTGTTGACGGTACTGAGCCTGCCACAGAAGAAATTGTGGACGAGGCCTCGTTTCGAACTACGGTTTCCATTGCTGCAATGCGAGACTTTAGCGCGATGATATTTGGGTTGGTTTCGGAATAGATTGCCAATTGTTCCGCCAAAGTATTTCGCAGCGCGGCCAAGGCAAGTTGGTTGGGCGTAGTTTGGTCGGACAAAGCAGTTTCACCATCCTGCGTTTCCATCGCAATCTCGAACCCTGCTTTGGATTCCTCCAGCGCAACTATATCGCGCTCCAATTGAAGCATGCGCTCTTGCAAAATCGTAATTTGATCCCGTCGAAATGTAAGGCTTTCGGGCAAGGATTCTTCGTTTGCTACTTTGAAATCAAGAATTTCTGCCTCTAACTTGGCGAGTTCGCTACCGAGTTGATTCACCGAATTTTGAAAGAACTCCATCGTACCGCTAGCTCGATCGGTTCGACTTCTGACATTTTGTTCAAGAATAAGCGTGGCTAGCTGGTTAGTAACTCGCGCAGACAACCCGGCGTCGTTTGCAGAAAATGAAATATCAAATAGAATAGTTCCAGGGCTATTCCGCGTGCTGCCTAACTGTGACTGGGTGAATTCTGTAGATTGCGCCATCCGATCTACGATTTCAGTCGCAGTCAGCGACAAGTCCTCTTTGAAGATTTCAAAATCTTTTGCAATTTGTAACAGATTTGTGCGTGTCAACAATTGTTGTTGCAGAACCTGGATTTGCTCGATTGAGCTAATGTCGACCGTTGACTGAGCCAAAGCTTCAGAAATTTGTTGAGATTCCACCAATATAGTTGCCGTTGATCGGTAAAGCGGCGGCAACAAAACGGCAATCGTTATGGCCGCGGCGGTTATGGTTCCCCAGACGATCAATCCGAACACGAGCCATCGCCGAAAAATTGCCAAGTGATATTTCAGGTCCAGGTTTTCCATTCGCGTTCCAGTCAGATTTGCGCTAGGCGCAGCAGCCTAATATGAAAAATGACTAGAAATTTTCCGTATGCGTTTGCCTGGGCATGACTTGATTGCACTGTCATCTGGTCAAATTTCTTGCTTTTGCTGCGTACGGTTTCGGGCACCAGAACCAAATTTCGTACGATCTGCCACCACGCGTTCAATTATTTTACCGTCGACAGTTTTGCGTCCATACGAATACGCGTACACAAGTGCAAAATCGCATATTTGATTAACCAAGCGCGGTGTGCCGTTGGACGCCAAATAAACTTGATCGCAAGCTTCGACCGAAAAAACTTGCCGTTTTGCCCCCGCAACTTCCATACGGTGCCGAATATACTCGTGCACTTCTGCGCCGGTCATGTTCTTCAAATGGAACTCAGCAACAATTCGTTGACAAAACTGAACAAGTTCTGGCCGATTCACCAAATCTATTAATTGTGGCTGTCCAACTAATACCAATTGTAACAGCTCGTCTTTGTCGGCATTTATATTCGAATACATCCGTAATTCTTCGAGAGCTTCGACAGACAAATTCTGCGCTTCGTCGAATATTATAATGGTTCTCCTACCGGCGGCATACTCCGAAATCAAGAAACTTTGAAATTGGTGGAATAGTTGAACATAGGTAGAGGTATGTTCAAATTTTTGGTCCAATGACATCAGGACCCAGTGCAAAAGCTCGCCTCGGTCGCCCTGCGCGTTCGAAACCAGGCCAACCGTCATATCGAAGGGCATCGTCCGCAAAAGCTCGCGAATCAAAGTAGTTTTACCGGCACCGATTTCGCCGGTAATTAACGTGATGGGTGCATGAGTCAGCAACCCATATTCCAGCATTGTATAGGCCCGCTTGTGATTGTCCGACCAATACAAATAGTCAGGGTCAGGCAGGAGGGTGAACGGACGCTCATCCAATCCAAAAAATTCCGAATAAATTTTTAGTGTATTTGCCATACCCACTCAAACCAAATTCCGGCAGCGAATTGACATTCCGCTACCGATCAATCTTGGCATTACCCCAGTTCAATTCTGTTTCTCAACTTCTGCCATCACTCGGGCAAAATTGAGGCAATATCGCTTTTCCGCTTCGATCATTTCAATGCCTCTGGTACATGGTAAGTTTTGAAGGTTCCAGCATTCAATCTAGCTAAACAGCTCGAATCCTCACAAACTGCACGAAATACATTCAGACGTTTCGAATGGTACCTAACATCAACTCCACGTGTGCTGGACTGGCCGTTGGCGAAATTCCGTGCCCAAGATTAAATATATGGGCGCGATCAGAAAAAGATTGGCAAACCAGCTTAGTCCCTTCAACCAATTTCTGCCCGCCGATTTCCAGCAGGACGGCTGGCCGGTGGCG
>JANMOK010000290.1:0-1529 GCA_031369165.1 Paracoccaceae bacterium | reverse complement strand
CGTGCCAATGCCCTTGGCTTGCAAAGCCGCCCGCGCGTACATAGCAATCTCAAATTCCGAACCTGTGGCCATCAAGATCACCTGCCGCCGCCCCTCGGCTTCGGCCAAAACATAGGCACCCTGCGCCGACAGGTTCTTGGTTGTGTGTACTGTCCGCAACGTCGGCAGGTTCTGCCTGGTCAAAGCAAGAACCGAAGGTGAACCTTTGGTGGTCAAAGCCAGTTCCCAAACCTCGGCCGTCTCGATGATGTCAGCCGGGCGAAACACATGCATATTCGGCATCGCCCGCAACGCCGCCAAATGCTCCACCGGCTGGTGTGTTGGCCCATCTTCACCCAGACCGATGGAATCATGCGTCATCACATAGGCAATCCGCAGCCCCATCAGCGCCGACAGCCGCATCGCGCCCCGCGCATAGTCGGTGAACACCAGAAACGTGCCGCCATAGGGCGCACAGCCGCCGTGCAGCGCCAGCCCGTTCATCGCCGCCGCCATGCCATGCTCACGGATGCCATAGCTGATATGGCGACCCTTGCGATTCTCCGGCGTGAAAGCTCCCAAGTCTTTGGTCAACGTCAGGTTTGAGCCGGTCAAATCCGCCGAACCGCCGATCGTTTCGGGCATAGCCGCGTTGATCACACCCAGAACAATTTCTGATGCCTTGCGGGTTGCGACCTTCGGTTTCTCCTGCGAAGTCTTTTTCTTGAATGCCCGAATGGCAATCGCCAAAGCCTTTGGCGGATCGCCTGCAACCACACGCTCAAATTCCGCCCTGCGCGTTGCTGAAAGCCCGGCCAGACGCCCGCTCCAAGCCTTCCGTTCAACACCCCCGCGCGACCCGATCTTTTCCCAAGCCGCCTTGATATCCTTTGGAATCACAAACGCCGGGTAGTTCCAGCCGTAAATCTCGCGCACTTTGGCAATTTCCTCGGCCCCCAAAGGTGCACCATGTGCGGCGTGCGAATCCTGCTTGGTCGGCGCGCCAAACCCAATATGGGTTTTGCAGCCAATCAACACCGGTTTCAGGCTATTGCGGGCTGCACTCAACGCCATGTCAATCGCCACCGGATCGTGGCCGTCAATCGACATCGCCGCCCAGCCCGACGCCTCAAACCGTTTCATCTGGTCAGTCACATCCGAGGCCGAAACCTTGCCGTCGATGGTGATGCCATTGTCATCCCACAGCACGATCAGCTTGCTCAGTTGCTGCTTGCCCGCCAAGGCCAAAGCTTCCTGACTGATCCCCTCCATCAAACAGCCATCCCCGGCTATCACAAAGGTGTGGTGATCGACGATCTTGGTACCATACCGCGCCGCCATGCTGGTTTCGGCCATCGCCATGCCCACTGCCGCTGCCAGTCCTTGCCCCAATGGCCCGGTCGTCGTCTCAATCCCTGCCGCATGGCCATATTCCGGGTGGCCCGCGGTTTTGGAGCCCAACTGCCGGAAATTCCTGATCTCCTCAATCGGCATCCCCGGATATCCGGTCAAATGCAGCAGCGCATACAGCAGCATTGACCCATGCCCCG
>JANMOK010000244.1:0-1583 GCA_031369165.1 Paracoccaceae bacterium | reverse complement strand
TCGGACAGTTCCACCATATCGCGCCCGGTCGACTGCAATGCAGCCACATCGCCAAAGGAAATGCCGTCCTCCCATTCCATCGTCATCACCCGGCGACTGGACAGCGCCCAATGGAGCTTGGGCACCCGAAAGCCGGCATCTTTTCCCGTGTTGGCACGAAATTCGTCGGCGGCGGAGGCTTCCATCCGCAGGTCCAATTCGCCCTTAACGATGCCCGCAAAGTGCTCAATCACCGCGCGCGGGCGCAGACGACGCGACGAAGGCGCCAGTTTCTCGATCAATGAGGCCGCCAGATAAAACGCATCGACGTCTTTCAGGAACGCCCTTTCGATGCCCGGACGCAATACTTTGACCGCAACTTCCTCGCCCGTCTCGCGCAGCACCGCCTTGTGCACCTGCGCCAAAGACGCCGCGGCAACCGGATCGCTGAACGATGCGAAAATCTCGTCCAGAGGCGCCCCTAGTTCTTTTTCTATTTCTGTCCGCGCAACCGCGGTGGGAAATTCCGGCAGCCGGTCTTGCAGCACACGCAATTCGCCTGCCATTTCTGGACCGACAACATCTGGGCGGGTCGACAAAAGCTGGCCAAATTTGATATAGGCCGGTCCCAAGGCCGTCAGAGCCCGCACGACGGGTGGCTGGCTTGGGTCGCCGCGCAAACCAAGCCACTTGAACGGCCAGCCCAAGACACGCGCCGCAATCCGCAGCGAACGCGGTGCATCCATTGTTTCCAGCGCCACCCGCATGGCACCCGTCCGTTCAAACGTTGCGCCCGTGCGGATCAACCGCCAGATGTTATGAGGTCCGCGCAATTCAGATTTTCCAACCGGAATGTAGGGCAGCGATACCGAGCGAAAGGTTGCGATAGCTCACTTGCTCAAACCCGCCGTCGCGGATCAGGCCCGCGAAAATGTCTTGGCGCGGAAATTGGCGGATCGATTTGACAAGATATTGGTAACTGTCACGGTCGCCCGTAATAGCCTTGCCCATCGGCGGGATGACGTTGAAGGAGTAAAAGTCATACAGCTTTTGCACCCCGGCAATCGGTATCTGGCTGAATTCCAGCACCAAAAACCGTCCGCCGGGTTTGAGCACGCGGTACGCCTCGGCGATGGCGTCGGGGATGCGGGTGACGTTTCGGAGACCAAAACTGATCGTGTAGTAATCAAACGTCTTGGCGGCAAACGGCAAAGCCATGGCATCGCCGCAAATCCAATCCAGCTTGCCTGCCAGTTTCGCAGCATCGGCGCGTTTCTGGCCCGCATCCAGCATGCTCTGCGTCATGTCCAGAACAGTCGCGCGACCCTGGCTTTTGATCCGCTTCAAATAGCGAAAGGCGATATCGCCGGTGCCCCCCGCCGCATCCAGCAAGTGTGTGGCAGCGCGTGGTGCCAGCCAATCGAGCATGGCATCTTTCCACAGCCGATGAACGCCCAAACTCATCGCGTCGTTCATCACGTAATATTTAGAGGCGACCGAGGTGAAAGCACCCTGCACCATTCCCGCCTTGGCATCTTCCGCCACGGTCTGGCGGCCGAAATGGGTGGTGCGCGGGGCGGAACTCATTCTGGAATCCTGTGCAT
>JANMOK010000198.1:0-5048 GCA_031369165.1 Paracoccaceae bacterium | reverse complement strand
GGCGTGGTGCCGGGGCTGTATGACCGGCCCAAGGGGTGTTTGTTTTCACCGCGCTGTGGCTTTGCGGATGATCTCTGTCGCATGGTTGCGCCAGGGCGAAATCACGGCGTGTTGTGCCATTATCCGCTGAATGTGGTGACGGCATGAGTGTGATTATCAAAGCGGAAAACTTGTCGCGCACCTATGAGGTTCGATCCGGGTTTCTAAAACCGCCCGTCGCGGTCAAGGCACTGGTTGGGGCGAGTTTTGAATTGGCGTCTGGCAAGACTTTGGCCGTCGTCGGTGAAAGCGGGTGCGGGAAATCGACTTTGGCCCGGGTGGTAACCATGATTGAACCCTCCAGCGGCGGGTCGCTGGAAATTGGCGGGATCGCGATTGGAACCGGGATTTCGGCGGAGCTGCGGGCCTCGGTGCAGATCGTGTTTCAGAACCCATATGGGTCGCTGAATCCCCGGCATCGGATCGGGGCGATTTTGGAGGAGCCGCTGACGATCAATCGCCGGGATATGAGCGGTGCCGAGCGCACTGCGAAAGCGCGGGAAATGCTGGCGCTGGTCGGGTTGCGGCCAGAACATTTTGACCGTTATCCGCATATGTTTTCTGGCGGACAGCGCCAGCGGATTGCCGTGGCACGGGCACTGATGCTGGAACCAAAGGTGCTGGTGCTGGATGAGCCGGTTTCGGCGCTGGATTTGTCGATCCAAAGCCAGATATTGAACCTTTTGGTCGACTTGCAGGAACGTTTGGGGCTGGCGTATCTGTTCATCAGCCACGATCTGAGCGTGGTCAAACACATGGCCGACGATATCATGGTGATGTATCTGGGCAGGCCGGTCGAGATCGGCCCGAAAGCGGCGATTTTTGGCGGGCCGCAGCATCCGTATACTGCGGCCTTGATGTCAGCCACGCCAGTGGCGGACCCGACGAGGCGAAAACAGCGGATTGTTCTGAAGGGCGAACTGCCGTCGCCTTTGAACGTGCCCAGCGGTTGCGCGTTTCATCCGCGGTGCTGGAAAGCGCAGGAGCGCTGCCGGGTTGAAGTGCCGGTTTTGGCGGGTGCTGGTCGGCAGGTCGCCTGCCACTTTCCGCTTGAGTGAGCGATGACCAAACGGATCGCCATGTGGTCGGGACCGAGGAACCTGTCAACAGCGATGATGCGCTCGTTTGGCAATCGGGCGGACTGTTTTGTCTGGGACGAGCCGTTTTATGGGGCCTATTTGCATTTGACCGGGATCGAACACCCGATGCGGGACGAGATTTTGGCGGCCTGCGAGAACAATTGGCGATTGGTGCGCGACGCCTGTTTGGGGCGGGAACGGGCTGGCAAATCGGTGTTTTACCAAAAACACATGACGCATCATATGGTGGCGGGGATTGATCGGGGATGGTTGGCCGAGGTTAGCAACGTGTTTCTGATCCGGCATCCGGCAAGGGTGGTGGCCAGTTATGCGGTGAAGCGTGAAAATCCAACTTTAGCAGATTTGGGGTTTGTTCAGCAGGTGGAATTGTTTGAATTGGCGTCGCAAAGTGGCGGAGCACTGGTTGTGGATGCGGAGGATATTTTGGCCGATCCGCGTGGGATGTTGGCGTTGCTGTGTGCGAGGTTGGGATTGGAGTTTGAGGAGGGGATGTTGTCTTGGCCTGCGGGTGCGCGGTTGGATGACGGGGTTTGGGGCAAGCATTGGTATGGGGCGGTCGAGCGTTCGACCGGATTCGCTGCACCGAAGAATGAGTATTTGGCGAACCCTGAAATGGGGGGCTTGGTGGAGCAGGCTATGCCGTATTATGAGCGGCTGGCGGGCTTGAAATTGTCGAATTGAATTTCGGTGTACCAATTGTCACCCCGCGCAGGCGTGTGGGTGGGCTCCGGCGGTAATTCGCGCAAGGTGAATTGCCACGGAACAATCATTTGAAAGCAAGGGCGTTGCGTGGGTAGTGTTTGGCGGCAGCAAGCTCCCACGAGGCGAAATTGATCGATAGGCGGACGTTTCACAAATTTGCGGTTTCGGCTTTGGCGCTGGCTTGGGCGCGACCGGGGTTTGCGGCGGTTGCGCGTGTCGCTGACGTGGCATTGAACCGGCTGACGTTTGGAGCGACGGAAGTTTCGCGGGTCGAGTTTGCCGAACTGGGATTGGCGGCTTGGCTGGAGCGCGAACTGGCCAAGCCGGTTTCGGACGTTGCGCTGGATGAACGTTTGGCGGCGGCGACGTTGCACATCGAATATCAGAACGGTGTGAATGAGTTTGGCGGCACTTGGGAGGCGTTGAACGAGGATCGGCCCTATCGCTATTTGGCGGCTGCGGGCGGCGACTTGGTGCCGCTGACCAATTGGGAAACGGCGATGGACTGGGAAGAGCGCGTGCGCCCGGCGCGGGAGGTGATTGCGGTGTCGTTGATGCGGGCGGTGCACGGCGACGGCCAATTGCGCGAGGTGGTGGCGCAGTTCTGGCACAATCATTTCAACGTCAATTCGGGGAAGGATGCGGGCACTTCCGCCTATTTCTCGCCCTATGACGCCTTGATGCGTGAACATGCGTTTGGCAATTTCCGGGTTCTGTTGCAGGCGGTTTGTCAGGCTCCGGCGATGTTGGTTTACCTGAACAACGAGGCGTCGCGGGCCAGCCCCGCGAATGAAAACTTTGCCCGCGAGTTGCTGGAACTGCATACGTTGGGTGCGGCGCATTATTTCAACGATTTGTATGACGACTGGCAGGCGGTTCCAGGTGCTTCGGAGGGGTTGGCTGCGGGATATATAGATCAGGATGTGTACGAGGTTGCTCGCGCCTTGACCGGCTGGACGATTGGCGATGGGCGCTGGATTGCGGAGGGCGATGAGGCGCCGAGGACGGGTGAGTTTTATTATGTGAATGCTTGGCACGACCCCTATCAAAAGCGGATTCTGGGCGTGGCTTTCCCGCCCAATCAGGGGCCGTTGGAGGATGGGTTGCAGGTGTTGGACTTGCTGGCGCGACATCAAGGGACGGCGCGGTTTATTTCGCGGAAGTTGATCGCGCGGTTGTTAACGGAAACGCCGGAGGATGGTTTTGTTGAGCGGGTTGCGGGGGTGTTTTTGGCGGCGGTTGATGCGCCCGATCAGCTGGCGCAGGTGATACGGGCGATTGTGTTGTCGGCGGAGTTTGAGGCATTGCCGCCCGCGAAAATTCGCCGACCGTTCGAGTTTTTGGTGGCGATGTATCGGGCGAGTGGGACGGAAGTGACTGCGCCGACATTGGATTACACGTGGCACCTGTCACAGATGGGGTGGTTTCAGCACGAGTGCCGACCGCCGACAGGGTTGCCGGATGTGTCCAGCGAATGGATGAATTCCTCGGCTTTGAACGGGTTGGTCAATCTGGCGATCTATTGCAACGACGATTGGTTCAATGCCGGGCGGTTGGATTTGGCGGGCGCGTCGGGCGACTGGGGTGGGGCGCTGGATTATTGGTATCAGCGGATCAATGGGGTGAGGGGGGATACGGGGGCGATTTTGGCGGCGTTGGAGATTGATCCGCGTGCGGCTTTGCCAGAGGATTTGGTCGAGCGGCACAATGGGCTGCGTTCGGCGATGACGTTCATGTTTTTGCAACCTTCATTTTTGGTCCGGTAGGCGCATGGCAGATCCATTCCTTTTGGTGGTGTTCTTGCGGGGTGGTTGCGACGGGTTGTCTTTGGTTTCACCGACGGGCGACGCTGATTACATCGCGGCAAGGCCGGGCAACATTCGGGTGGCGCGCAAGGGCGATTTGGCTGGGCATCTGTTGGACGGAGCCAATGCGGATGTGGACTTTCGATTGCATCCTGAAGCGAGGGGCCTAGCGGAATTGTATGGCGCGGGTGAGTTGGCGATTATCCATGCGGCAGGGTTGACCGACGGGACACGCAGTCATTTTGACGCCGAGGATCGCATGGAGCGCGCGGCGAAAGGCGTGTCATTTGGCGGTTGGTTGGGGCGTTGGCTGGCGGATGTGAAGCCCGATGGCTTGATGCCGGCGCTGGCGGCGGCGTCGCGGGCACCGGATTCGTTTCTGGGGGCGGCAAATGTTGCGGTGGCCGAGCAGTTGCAGAACCTGATCGTCGGTTCGGGCAACTGGATGGCCGATCATTTGCGGGCGCATTTGGTGCAGGCGTTTCAAAGCGATCCGCTGATCGGTGCGCCGATGCAGCGGCTGGTGACGATGTCGGAAATCATCAGCGGGCGGATTGTTTCGCCGGAAACCGGCGAGATTTCGGCTTATGTGCCGGATGTGGACTATCCTGAAGACAACCGGCTGATTCCGGCGCTGAAGACCGTGGCGCAGGCGATCAAGCTGGATTTGGGGTTGCGGGTGGCCAGCGTCGATTTTGGCGATTGGGATACGCATATCGACCAATCGGGGACGTTTGCCGATCAGGTGCGGGTGTTGTCGGGGGCGTTGACGGCGTTTTGGCGGGATTTGGGCTCGCACCGCGACAAGGTGCAGGTCGTGGTGATGAGCGAGTTTGGGCGGCGGTTGAGGGCGAATGAATCGGGCGGTACCGATCACGGGTTTGGCAACGTCATGCTGACCTTGGGGCCGAAGGTGAAGGGCGGGAAGATGTATGGCGATTGGCCGGGATTAAGCAATGATGCGCTGGATGCTGGAGCGGATTTGGCGATTACCACGGATTACCGGCATGTGTTGAGCGAGATCATGACGCGGCATATGGGGCACGGGGATATGGGGGTACTGTTCCCGGGCTTTGTGCCGGAGTTTCGGGGTTTTTTGGGGTGAATTGGTTGGATTGCCCCCATCCCGGCCTTCCCCCGAAATCGGGGGAAGGGGCAAGTCGTGGGCGGTCGAGCACGACGCACAACCAGAGATTTAGTTGTTGACTTTTGGAACGCTCTAAGGTAGAAATTTGGTATTGTCGAAAATTGGGTTAGGCGGGCCGATTCGACGGAATCGGGGCCGCTTTTTTTATGTTTGTTGGCCAAAGGTGCGTGCGAGCACGCACCCTACGGGGCGCTACCGAATGCGACGACAAAAAAAGGGGCGCATTGCTGCGCCCCCTTCAGGAGGAAATCAGAT
>JANMOK010000176.1:0-5037 GCA_031369165.1 Paracoccaceae bacterium | reverse complement strand
GGTGCCCGACGGCCATGCGACCCGCGATCAGGCAATGGCGCATGCGGCAGATTTGGTCGCCGCCACCGCCTTGCCGGTGTCGGCGGATTTCGAGAACGGTTTTGGCGACGCCCCCGACTTTGTTGCCGAAACCATACGGCTGGCAGCAGAGGCCGGGCTGGCGGGGTGTTCGATCGAAGATACCGCGCGAACGCACGACAAGGCTTACGATCATGACTTTGCAGTTGAACGGGTGCGGGCCGCCGTCGCGGCCGCCCGCGCCCTGAACCGCGATTTTGTCGTCGTGGCACGGGCCGATGGGTTCATGATCAAGGCCTATGACCTTGATGAGGCGATCCGCCGCCTGCAGGCGTTTGAAAGCGTCGGCGCCGATTGTGTCTATGCGCCGTGGCTGGCGGATTTGGCTGCGCTCCGGCGCGTGTGTGCGGCCGTGAAAGGGCCCGTCAACGCACTGGCTTTGGGAGCATTCACCGGCTTGTCGCGCGCCGATTTTGGCGCTGCCGGGGTGGCGCGGATTTCGGTCGGTTCGGGTCTTTCGAAAATGACCCAAAGGACACTGGTCGAGGTCGGATCGGCAGCGATCAGCGGCGATTTTACCGCGCTTGCGCATATCATGACCGGAATGGACGCCTTGCTGGCCAAGGGAATGCGATGAAATACGGGTTCATCGGGCTTGGGGAACTGGGCTCGAAACTTGCCGGCTCGCTGGTGCGGGAGGGCTTTGCGGTGACGGTACACGACCGCGACCGCAAGCTATTGCCGGGGGCCACTTGGGCCGACACGCCACTGGCGCTGGCGCAGGCCACAGACGCGGTCTTCACCTGCCTGCCCTCGCCCGTCGCTTCCAAAGCGGTGCTGACCGCCATGCTGCCGGGGCTGGCGGGCAAGGACTGGATCGAGATGTCCACCCTTGGCAGAGACGAGACCCTGCGGCTGGCCGCCCTCGCCGAGTCCGCCGGGGCACGGGTGCTGGAAGCCCCGGTCACCGGCGGCGTCCATCTGGCGGCACGCGGCGAAATCACCGTGCTGGCGGGCGGCGATGCGGCGCTCCTTGAAATCCACCGCCCTGCTTTGGCGGCGATGGGCGGTCGGATATTCCACATGGGGCCGCTCGGCTCGGCGGCGCTGATCAAAGTCATCACCAACATGCTGGCCTTCGTGCATCTGGTCGCCGACGGCGAGGCGCTGATGCTGGCGGCGAAAGGCGGGCTGGACTTGCGCCAGGCTTGGGAGGCGATCCGGGCCTCGTCGGGGAATTCGTTCGTGCACGAGACCGAGGGGCAGCTGATCCTGAACGGGTCGTACGATGTTGGCTTTTCGATGGATCTGGCGCTGAAGGATTTGGGGTTTGCCATGGGGTTCGGGCGCGAGCTGGGGGTGCCGCTGGAGCTGGCGGGATTGGTTCAGGCGGTGTTTGAGCGGGCTGCGGCGGCTTACGGTGGCGCGGCGCAGTCGACGCGGGTGGTGAAACTGCTGGAGGATGCGGTGGGGGTGGAATTGAGAGCCGAGGGGTTTCCGGGGCGGTTGGCATAAACCACGCCAACGCCTTGCCGCGGCGCAAAACTCTGCGCCCTGCCCGTCGCATTGCAATGCGCGCCGACTCGCGTAAGGTTGGGCAGTATTTTATAAATTCGATCCGGGGTTGAACATGACAGGATTTTCGAAGTTTGTGCTGGTGGCCGCGTGCGGTCTGGGGTTCACCGGCAGCGCCGGAACTGCAAATGCGCAAGAACTCGCCGGGTTGCCGGGTCTGATCCTGCCTGAGTCGAATTCCGAAAATGGCAGGGCGCTGTTTGTCAGCAAGGCCTGCGTCGTCTGCCATTCGATCAACGAAGTCGGTGGCGAAAACGCCGCACCTTTGGACGCCGCAAGCATGGACGAGACCGGAAATCCGTTCGAATTCTTTGCCCGCATGTGGCTGGGCATGAAGCCGATGATCGAGATGCAGGAAGAACTGATGGGCGAGCAGGTGGAACTGACCGCCCAAGAGCTGGGTGATATCGTTGCCTTCATCCACGACGCCGAACAGCAGGCGACCTTTTCTGCCGCGGAAATTCCGGACAAAATCGAAGACCTGATGCAGTCGGACTGACCAAGCATAGGGGGCAGAGCCGCTGTGGCAGCTCCACCGCTTGCCTTTTGGTCAGCGCGTCAGTTGATCGTCACGGTTCCCACCATTCCGGCTTCCTTGTGGCCTTCGATGGCGCATTCGAACGGAATGTTCTCGCCGGTCTGTACCGGAACAATGAACCATTTGACTGTGCCGCCGCCGGCGACTTCAACCTCGGTGATGGCGCCTTTGACTTCCGAGATCATCTCGCCATCGGCACCCATCACCTCGACCTTGCGGGTGAAAACGCGGGCAGTGAATTCCGGGGCCGAGAATTCATGCTTCACCTCGTCGGAATTGGTGAAGATGATCACATAGGCCTTGCCGGTTTCAAGATCGACATGTTCCGGCTTGAAATACATGTGCTTGACGTCGACCTGACCCATTTCGATGGTGATTTCAACGGGCTCGGCCCGGCTGAGGTCGCCGGCCGCATGAGCGGAAGTGGCCAGTCCAAACAACGGCAAGGCCATCAACAGTGCCAGTTTTTTCATTGGATTTTCCTATTTCGTCGCCGTTTCCTGCGGTAGAGCCCGCTCCGGCGCACACCAAGACAATGCTCCGGGAGAGCAATTGGTTGCATTGATGCAGATCAAATTTCTTCTCAACGGAACTTCGGGGGTCGTTTGAACGCCACTGAATCGGGAACCGGCGTTTTAGTTTTCGTCGTGGGTGCGGTCGGCGCAGGCTGTGAAGCCGCGGCAGGAAAAGCTGGTGATAGCGTCAAGGCGGACGAGGTTGCGGGCACTTTGCGGCCCGGGACTTTGTTGCAAGAGAATGTTATCGTTTCCATAGTTGCAATGCGGACCGCGAGCGGAAATGGTCGCTGTGCGGGACGACGCATCGCATGGCAGGAGGGCAGGATGGTATTCTCCACTCGCGCCAATTTGGCGTTAGGCACATGGCTGGCATTTGCCAGCGTGCTGACCAACTGCGCCGCTTTCGCCCAGACTGTGGCGAATTCCGACCCAATTTCGCTGGGTGATTTGTTCACCGCCGAAGATTCTGTTGCTCTAACTCCCGATGCCACGGCAATCCTGCAAGACGCCGCCGCGCAGGGCCAAACGGCGGGCAATTGCCCAAAAGGCACCATCACCATCGTTGTCGCCGCCAGCGACGATCCGCTGTTTCAGGAGGGGCTGGTGCGGGCGCGGCTGGAAATTGTCGAACAGGCTTTGGGGGATCAGGCGGGCGACTTTCGGCTGGAAACCATCCACGACGGATTCGCCGACGAGGTGAAGGTGGAATATGGCCGGTCGGATCAGGAGCCGCCGCGGCTTGAAGTGGTCTGGACGCCGCCGCCGGGCAGCGAGGTGGCCCCCGGCGATACAATCACCGCCTTGATCACCGCCTATGATGACACCGACACATTCCAGACCGGCATTTCAAACATAAGCATGGCCGCCGGCAGCGATGCGCCGTTTGGCCATGATTATCCTCAGCCGCCGATCAATTGCCTGGCCATGGCACCGGAGCAGCAAATGGAGGGCTTCTACGTCGTCCCCGACCCGGCGCCGGCACAGGTCAATATGCGGGCGAGTGCCAAAGATTTCGCCGGCAACGAGATCGATCTTTTGGCCGCCTTTCCCACCCGCCGCGAACCCTGCGCCAGCGGGGTGTACTGGGTGGGCTGGATACACGGCACGATGAATCCGCACAGCGACCGGACCAATGTTACCGCCGATGCGGTGCGGCTGTGCGAAATGGACGTCGATCCGGTGTATTGGACCCACCTGCCGGTCGGGCAGAATTATACCAAGTTGCTGATCGATGCCGGCTCGTCGATCACTGCACTGCACACCGACACCGATGCCGATGACCTTTGCGATATCTCGGGCGGCGGCACCTCGCTGATGGCGGCGACGGTCGGGGAGATTTCCAGTGTGCTGGAGGCAATCGGCCCGGACGGCACGCTGCAATGGTCGGTGCCGACCTATTGGCTCTCGGCCTCGATGGCGGGTGAATATATGTATAACACGATATGTTACTACGGCACCGGAACCCAGACGACGAGGGACTTCTATAGTGCGGGCGTCAACATCGGCAACGACAGCTACGACCCGCTCAATGGGCACCGCCCGCTGGAAGCCGGGCGGTTGGTCGGCAGCTATGCCACCCCCGACGGCTTCGCCACCGCCGACTGGGAATTGACGCGCGAAGGCGACGGGCCGCTGTATCCGGAGGTGGCGCCGTGAGGGGGTTCGGCTTGAGGACGCCATGCGTATCAATATGCGTGCATGTGGCTTTCCGGCGCGATTGGAGTAGCAACCGTTATTCTGGCGAGGGGCACGTGACCCTCGCCAGCCACGGTGTTTCCTCATGAACTCCGAGGCGCTAAAAGCGGCTCGGGATGCACCTGCCGTCCCTAGGCAGGCGCATTCGCGCCCGCCCCGGCAGACACATCCCTCTCGTTGGCACCGATTGAAATGTAGCCCCGCACCGCCGTGGCTGAACGGGAAAACAGTGCCCCGCACTGTTTTCTGTTGCCGTTCAGGGTGACGTCTTACCCTCGTTTTTTGCTATCTTCAGCGTCTCGGCGGCAATCTCTGCAGACACGACACTTGCGTGGCCAATCTGCGCCAGAACCACAGCGATCAGTCCCAAAACGGTGACGCCAATTCCCGGCAGCATTGCAAGTAGATATGCACCACCAGGTGTGTAGCTGCTGTCCACGCTGAAAAGTCCAACCAGCGCAAGTACAACACCACCTATAAAAAAGATTCCACCGGCCACCTCGGAAAATCTAAACGCTGCACTTGCCTTAATGATACTGCCTGCATGCGAACTCATCCCCACGCCTCCCATGCGTTTCCTCACAACCACGACGTTAGCGGGGGGGGGGGGCGAGTCCATATAATTGTTAACTCTCTGTAACAATTTTCCAATGCATGAAAACGACGCAATTGTCAGGTTGTCCCACTCCCTCT
>JANMOK010000140.1:0-7670 GCA_031369165.1 Paracoccaceae bacterium | reverse complement strand
ATCTGCATGTCGCGGCGCAAGGGTTGAGCCTCGCGGTTTTTCAAGCCGTCGATGCGGGTTTGGTTGAGGGTGATTTCGCCCTCACTGGCGATCAGACGCATGACGGCGAGAGCGAGGGTGGTTTTGCCAGAGCCGCTTTCGCCGACGACGCCAAGGGTTTCACCTTGGCGAATCGAAATGTCGGCTTGGTTGACGGCTTTGATATGGCCAACGGTTTTTCGCATCAGGCCGCGTTTGATCGGGAACCAGACTTTCAGGGCGTCGGTTTTCAGGGTTTCCTGTGCATCAGCGGGCACCGGGCCGGGGCCGCCTTTGGCTTCGGCTTCGATCAGCTTTGTCGTATAGGGGTGTTGCGGCTTGGCGAAAATTTCGGCGGTCGGGCCGGTTTCGACGATTTCACCGCCCTGCATCACCGCCACGCGGTCGGCTATCTGGCGGACGATGTTGAGGTCGTGGGTGATGAACAGCAGGCCCATGCCTTCCTCGCGCTGGATTTGTGCCAACAAAGCCAAGATTTGCGCTTGGATCGTCACATCCAGCGCGGTGGTCGGTTCGTCGGCGATCAGGATGGCGGGTTTGTTGGCCAGCGCCATGGCGATCATCACCCGCTGGCGTTCGCCACCGGACAGGGTGTGGGGATAGTCGTTGAGGCGGGTTTCAGGTTTGCGGATGCCCACTCGTGTCAAGAGGTCGATGGTGCGGGTCTTGGCGGCTGCGCCAGTCAGGCCTTGGTGCAGGGCGAGGCTTTCGCCGATTTGGCGGTTGATCTGGTGCAGGGGGTTGAGCGAGGTCATCGGTTCCTGGAAGATGAAGGCGATGTCGTTGCCGCGCATTTGTTGCAGGGTTTTCGGATTGGCGCCGATCAGTTCGCGGCCCTCGAATTTGACAGAACCCGTTACGTTGGCTGAGTCTGGCAGCAGCGAAACCGTGGCCAGCGCGGTGACCGATTTGCCAGAGCCGCTTTCGCCGACGATGGCAAGGGTTTCGCCTTTGGCCAGGGTGAAAGCGACGTTCTTCACCGCATCGGTGGTGCGGCCCGATTGGGTGAAGGAAACGTTGAGATTGGCAACTTCCAAAAGTGCCGTCACCGGAAGGTCTTTCGTGGGTAAATGGCGTCGCGGACGCCTTCAAAGATGAACACCAAGAGCGACAGCATCAAAGCGAAAGTGGTGAAGGCGGAGAAACCGAGCCACGGCTTGGTGACGTAGTTCTTGCCCTGCAGCGCCAGTTCGCCGAGCGAGGGATAGGAGGCGGGCAGGCCGAAGCCTAGATAGTCGAGCACCGCCAGCGACGAGATTGCCGAGGTGATCAGGAACGGCAGCAGCGTCAGGGTGGCGACCATCGCGTTGGGCAGCACGTGGCGGAACATGATGGTGCGGTCGCGCACGCCAAGGGCGCGGGCGGCACGGATGTATTCGAAATTGCGGGCGCGCAGGAATTCGGCGCGGACGACGCCGACCAGCGAGGTCCATGAAAAGGCGATGATCAGGATACACAAAAGCGGGAAGCTCATGGAGAAAATGGCGGCAAGGATGATGATGACATAAAGGCTGGGGGTGGAGGACCAGATTTCGACCAGGCGCTGGAAGATAATGTCAAGCCAGCCGCCGAAATAGCCCTGCACCGCACCGGCGATGATGCCGAGGATCGACGATGCCCCGGCGACGATCAGGGCAAACAGCACCGAAATGCGGAAACCATAGATGATGCGGGCAACCACGTCGCGGGTTTGATCATCGGTGCCCAGCCAATGGGCGGTATCGGGGGCCGAGGGGGCTTGGCCGACGCCGTAGTTGATGGTGTTGAAGGCATAGGGGATGGGCGGCCAGAGCATCCAGCCCTTGTCGATTTGTTGGCCCTCGACCACGCCGTCGGCGGCGTCGGCCATGATGGTTTCGGCGTCGCCAAAGCAAGCGTCGAGGCCACCGGAGATGATCAGGCAATGGATCAGCGGGTCGTTCAACTGCGCCAGCATGCCGGGGTCGCCGCCGAAACTTTCCTCCATGTAATTGCCGCCGAAAACCGGGAACCAGAGGTCGCCTTTGTAACTGAGCACGATGGGTCGGTCGTTGGCGATGAATTCGGCGAACAGCGACAGGATGAACAGGGTTGTAAAGATGACCAGCGACCAAAACGCCCGGCGGTTGGCGCGAAAATTGCTCCAGCGGCGGCGTTGCAAGGGCGAGAACCTCATGCCTCGCGGCTTTCAAAATCGATGCGCGGATCGACCCAGACATAGGTGAGGTCGGAAATCAGCCCGATCAGCAGGCCGATCAGGCTGAAGACCCAAAGGGTGCCGAACAGCACCGGGTAATCGCGGTTGACCGCCGATTCAAAGCCGAGCCTTCCCAGCCCATCCAGTGAGAACACCGTCTCGATGATCAGCGAGCCGGCGAAGAAAACCGAGATGAAAATGCCGGGGAAACCGGCGATGATGATCAGCATGGCGTTGCGGAAAACATGGCCGTAAAGCACCCTGCGTTCGGTCAGGCCTTTGGCGCGGGCGGTCATCACATATTGCTTTTTGATCTCCTCGAGGAACGAGTTCTTGGTCAAGAGCGTCAGGGTGGCGAAGGAGGAAATGGTCGAGGCGACGACCGGCAGGGTGATATGCCAGAAGTAGTCTTTGACTTGGCCAAACCGGCTTAACTCCTCGAAATTGTCCGAGGTCAGGCCGCGCAGCGGGAAGAATTGCCAGTAGGAGCCACCGGCGAACAGGACCAACAAGAGGATGGCGAACAGGAACGACGGGATGGCATAGGCGACGATGATGGTGGCCGAGGTCCAAGTGTCAAACGCTTGCCCATCTTTCATCGCTTTGCGGATGCCCAGTGGGATCGAGATCAGATAGGCGAGTAAGGTGGACCACAGGCCGAGGGTGATGGAAACCGGCATTTTTTCCAACACCAGATCGAAGACCGAAATCGAGCGGAAATAGCTTTCGCCAAAGTCAAAGCGGGCATAGTTGCCGAGCATCAGCGCGAAACGTTGCCAGGCCGGTTTGTCGAAGCCGAACTGTTTCTCGAGGTTGGCAATGAATTCCGGCGGCAGGCCGCGGGCGCCTTGGTATTTGCTTTCGCTGAGCGTCTCGCTGCCGCCGGCAATACGGTCAAGCGCGTCGGCGTCGCCTTCAAGCTGGGCGAGGATTTGCTCGATCGGGCCGCCGGGGACGAACTGGATCAGGGCAAAGTTGATCAGCATGATCCCAAGCAGGGTCGGGATCATCAACAGGATGCGGCGGAGGATATAGGCGGACATTCAGGTTGTTCAACCGTCATTGCGCGGCGCGAATGCGCCAAGGCAATCCATCACGCGACTTCTGGATTGCTGCGCTGCGCTCGCAATGACGAAGGACAAAATCAAAACGCCCCTTTGGCCTTCAGATCGGCAGCCTTTTCGGCGTTGAACCACCACAGCGACTCCGCACCCAAAGCGAATTTCGGAATCTCGGCATGGTCGTAGATGTCGAGGTAGGCGACCGTGTAAACCGCCTTGTACCACTGCGGCACCCAGATGTGCATGGCGCGGATGGTGCGGTCAAAGGCACGCACCGCCACATCAAGGTCGGCACGGGTGTCGGCGGCTTCGACGATGGCGATCAGTTCATCGACGGCCGGGTCTTTCAGCCCGGCCTTGTTGAACAGGCTTTCATCGGCCCCCGACGAGCCGAAATACTGGCGCAGGCCGGGGCCGGGGGTCAGCGAGGTGCCGATCTGGCTGGTGATGATGTCGAAATCCGAGGTGCGCTCCCGGGTTTCCATCTGCGCGGAATCAACTGAAGTATTGATCGCGTCGATGCCGAGTTGTTTGAGATTTTCGACATAGGGGTTGATGATGCGGTCGAATTGCGGGTTGTCGTTGAGGAATTCAACAATCAGCACTTCACCGGCAGCGTTTTTGCGCGCACCGTCCTGCAAGGTCCAGCCCGCCTCATCCAGCAATGCGCCCGCAGCGCGGCGCAGCTCGCGGTCAAGCTGGTCTTCCTTTGAAACCGGCGGCACGAAGGCGGTGGCGTCGAGCACGGCATCGGGGATACGGCCGCGGAAGGGCTCGAGAATAGCGAGTTCTTCGGGCGGCGGCATGCCGCTGGCGGCAAGATCGGAGTTGGGCCAGAACGAATCGACCCGCTCATACAGCCCATAAAACAGCGTCTTGTTGGACCATTCAAAGTTGAACATCATGCCAAGCGCTTCGCGGGTTTTCGGGTCGACGAACTTCTCGCGGCGTAAATTGATGATGAAGCCCTGCGCATTGCCAAGGCCACCATCGGGCAGTTCGGTCTTGATGACATAGCCGTTGCTCAGGGCCGGGAAGTCATAGCCTGTAGCCCAAATCAGCGAGGACGCTTCTTCGCGGTAGGTGTAATTGCCGGCCTTGAAGCCCTCAAAAGCCGCCGTGTAATCGGCGTAATATTCGTAGCGCAGCGTATCGAAATTGCCGGAGCCGACATTCACCGGCAAATCCTTGCCCCAGTAATCATCGCGACGGCGGTAGGTGATGGTGGAACCGGTTTCCATCGAATCAAAGATATATTCGCCTGAACCGATGCCGGGGACCAAAGTTGACTTGGCGAAATCTTTACCTTCCCAATCCTTGCGCGAGAAAATTGGGATACCGCCGACCACGGCAGGCATCTCGCGAGTTTCGATACCGGGTTTGAAGGTGAACTTGATCGTGTAATCGTCCAATGTTTCGATGCTGGCCACATCGGCGATGATGGCGGCATAAGACGGCAGGCCCTTGTCGCGCAGGGTCTCAAATGAGAACCGCACGTCGTCAGAGGTGACGGGCGACCCGTCGGAAAACTTGGCTTCCGGTCGCATGTGGAACAGTACCCAACTGCGGTCCTCGGGGTATTCCATCGAAGATGCGATCAGCCCGTATTGCGAATCCGGTTCATCGGCATTGCCCACCAGCAGCGATTCATACTGGATCGACGACCCGCGCGCCGCATTGCCGATGGGAATGAACGGATGCATCGAATCGAAAATGCCAAAAGCCCAGGTCGAGAATTCGCCACCGGTCGGGGCATCGGGGTTCACATAGTCGAAATGGGTGAAATCGGCGGGGTATTTCAGTTCGCCAAAGGTCGAAATGCCATGCGATGTGATGGTGTCCTGTGCCGGGGCGGGTGCGCTCCAAAGCCAAAGTGCCGAAACCGCCAGACCAGCCAAAGCCAGCCTTTGGCCAAACTTGTATTGCACAACCTTGGCCTGTGAATGTTTCATCGGCTGAACCTCCGCACGCAATGCCTGGATGCCGAGTCTAGCGCAAGTTGCAGCGCGGTAAAGGGCGGAAACGGAAAAGTGCGCTGGCACAAGAAAAAACCGCGCCAATGGCGGCGCGGTTTGGCAAATCTTGGCGCTAGATCAGGGTATCGATTGCAGATAGGCGATCACGTCGGCGCGGTCTTCCGGTTTTTTCAACCCGGCAAAGCCCATTTTGGTGCCTTTGACATAAGCTTTGGGTGCGGCGAGGAAAGCGTCAATCTCGTCAATCGTCCAATTGCCGGGCTTCTCGGCCATCGCGGGCGAATAGGTGAACCCCGCGAAACTGCCAACATCGCGGTCGATGACGCCATTCAGCGCCGGTCCGGTTCCGTTCTTGCCGTCAAGCTTGTGGCAGGCCTTGCACTTGCCAAACACCTTTTCGCCGTTGGCGACATCGGCAGCGGACAGCAAATCGGCCAAGGCCGGGCCAGACTCGGCTGCCTCTTCCGAACCACTGGCGTCGGCAACTTCGATCACATACCCAGGTTCGGCTTCTTCGCCCTCCGCAGCATGCTCGGCGGCACCGACGCGATACAGCGATTCACCCGCCCAATTGAGCAGCAAAAACACCAGCAATGCGCCGCAAATGCCGCCGACGATCTTGGTTGCGTTCATTGTGTCCATAACTGCCTTCACCTTTTTAGGGCCGCGTTTCCGGCGAATTTGGCGGAAGTATTAGCCGCTTCACCTAGCGCCGCGCAAGGTGTAGTAACCGCGACCAATCGACCGGGCAAGGGCTGCAAGCATGACCAGCAAGACCAAAGCGATCGCGTTCCAGGGCGAACTTGGGGCCTATTCGCATCAAGCCTGCCGCGAAGCCTTCCCGGGACATGATGTTTTGCCATGCGCCTCGTTCGAAGCCGCGATCCAGGCGGTGAATGATGGCAAGGCCGCACTCGCGGTTTTGCCGGTGGAAAATTCGACCTATGGCCGCATCGCTGACGTGCATTCGCTGCTGCCGCATTCCGGGTTGCACATTGTTGGCGAACATTTCGTGCGGGTGCATATCAGCCTGCTGGCAGTGCCGGGCGCGACGTTGCGGGATGTCAAACAGGCGATGAGCCTGACCGTGCTGCTGGGGCAGTGCCGGGCATTTCTGAAGAAAAATCACATCGCACCCTTGAATGGTCCTGACACGGCGGGTTCGGCAAAAATGGTGGCCGAACGTGGCGACAAACATGTCGCCGCTTTGGCCGCGCCTTTGGCCGGTGAAATTTACGGGCTGACCGCCTTGGCCGACCAGATCGAGGATCAAAGCAACAATACAACCCGCTTTTTGATCATGGCCCCCGATGCCCGCCGGCCTGCTGCCGCCAGCAAAGTGATGACCACTTTTGTCTTTCAGGTGCGCAACATTCCCGCAGCTTTATACAAAGCGATGGGCGGTTTTGCCACGAACGGCGTCAACATGGTCAAACTGGAAAGTTACATGCTGAACGGCTCGTTCACCGCGACGCAGTTCTACGCCGATATCGAAGGGCATCCCGACGACGCCAATGTCAAGCGCGCGCTGGAGGAACTGACTTATTTCACCACGCAGCTGGAGATTTTGGGGGTCTATCCGATGCACCCCTACCGGCTTGCAGCTCGCGGCTAACGCTGAAATTCGCTTTCGACCTTTTTTGCGGCTTGGGTGATTGCCGCTTTGAGGCGCTTGGCAATGCGTCCGCGTGCCAGTCGCAGCGTTTGCAAGGCAATGCGGCTGCGCAGCGTCGCGCCTTTGGCCTCGATCAAAACTTCCAGCCGGCTGCTTCTCTTTGTCAAAGCGATGAAGTTCAGCGAAACTGACAGCCAATAATCGCCAGAATGCCCCACAATCGTCAGGTGATCGGGTGCCGAAATCCGGGTCAGTTCCACCTCGGCCTGACGCGGCTTGCCGCGCAGGATACCGGCAATCTGCCATTGGCAACCAAGGCCAACCGGTCCGCCGGTCAGGCGGTGCACTTCCACCCCATGGGCGGGGGCACGGCTTTCGAAAGCGGCAAAATCGCTGGCGCGACCAAACAGAAATTCGACCGGCACGTTGAGATCGCGGGAATGGACAAATTTCATTTCAAAGCCTCACGTCCAAGCGCCGGAAACCCAGGATTCCATCAGAAACCGGGCGATTGACCCCTTTCGCGCCGGTTTCACATCCGCATCAAATCCGGCCAAGGCGTGCAGCAGATTTTCACGACTGACCCAGAGCGCAGCTTCCAGTTCGGCAGGGTCCAGAGTGATATCGGTCGTTTCTGCTAACCCGTGGCAGCCAATCATCAGCGAGGCGGGGAACGGCCACGGCTGGCTGGTTTTATAGGTCACCGCGCCAACCTGCACCGCCGTCTCTTCCAAGGTCTCGCGGCGCACGGCGGCCTCAATCGTCTCGCCGGGCTCCATGAAGCCGGCAAGGCAGGAATACAT
>JANMOK010000103.1:0-4800 GCA_031369165.1 Paracoccaceae bacterium | reverse complement strand
TGCATAATGGCAGTCAAGGACGGCGTGATCGCGCCAACGGCTGGCCATCAGACGCCCGATCCGGCATGTAACTTGGATGTAGTGCCGAATGTGGCGCGCGAAGCCAAGGTGACGGTGGCTTTGAGCAACGCGTTTGCTTTTGGCGGCTTGAATGCGGTGATCGCGGTCAAGGCGATTTGAAATCTAGTCAGATTTGGCGCCGATGGTCGTCGCGCCAAATCTGAAAAGGATTGTCCCTGACGATTACTGGCCGGTCACCGGTGAGTCGACAACCGGCGCCGGTTCAGCCGGAGCGACGGGTGCGCTGGGGGACAGCGGCAGTTCTTCGAAACCGGTGGTAAAGCCGTTGAGGGACAGTTTGAGGCGGATCGGATCTTTTCCCTGGTTGAACGAGAATAATGCGACAACGCCCTCGCTGCCGGATTTCATCATGGCGACGCTGGCGGCATCAAGGCCAAAGCGCGAAAAGCAACCGTTGGGCGTGCACCAGTTATAGGGATATTGTCGCGCTGGGTTGGTATCGATCTGGAAGGCGAACCCTGTGGTCAATACGGTGCCAAGCGGGGTGACTGCAGTGACGCCGGCAATGGCCTGGCCGCCAGCGGGCAATTTTACCATGGTGATTTCAACCACGGGTGTGTCATTGGCGTCTTTGAGGAGTTGGTAAAGCACGCATTGTTCGACTGTCGATGTGGTGCAGCGAATTTGCCAATCGCCGTGGGTAGCTTTGGTAAATTCACTGGGTGCCGGGTCGTTTGCCGGAGCGACGGGGAATTCTTCGTCGGCGGTTGGTGTGGCTGCGTCTTGCGCGAATGCGGTGCTGGCCAATGCCAGGGTCAAGGCGAATGCGGCACAGGATTTCAGCAAATTCATGTCATTTCCCCGTGGGTTGATGCTTTGGCGAGACACGTGTCAGGAAGGGGGCTTGCTGTCAATTGGCCGACGTCAAAATCGGCGTGATGTTGCCGGGCGAATTTGGGGGTTTATCGGTTCGGTTGCATTGGCTATTGGGAATATGGTTTTGGCTGGAGGCACATATTGATGGAAGCGGATCGCATTCTTGTCGGTGGCGGCGGGGCGAATTATGCCGAAGCGCAGAATTTGTTGCTAAAATACGGCAACCGGCACGGATTAGTCGCCGGGGCGACCGGGACGGGCAAGACGATCACGTTGCAGATTTTGGCTGAATCTTTCTGCAAACAGGGCGTGCCGGTGTTTTTGGCCGATGTGAAAGGCGATGTGGCGGGCATGGCGAAAGCCGGGTCGGCACTGCATCCCCTGCACGCGAAACTGATGGAACGGGCGGCGACGATTGGATTTGCCGATTATGCCTATGAAAAATGCCCGGTGGTGTTTTGGGATATGTTTGGCAAGCAGGGGCATCCGGTTCGAACCACGATCTCGGAAATGGGGCCGTTGTTGTTGTCGCGGCTGCTGGAACTGACCGAGCCGCAGGAAGGCGTGCTGAACATCGCGTTTCGGCTGGCGGATGAGCATGGTCTTTTGCTGTTGGATTTGAAGGACTTGCAGGCCGTTCTTGTTTGGATAGGCGAGAATTCGTCGGATTTGAACTTGCGCTATGGCAACATTGCCGAGGCGACGGTCGGCTCGATCCAGCGGCGGTTGCTGGTGCTTGAAAACCAGGGGGCCGATAGGTTTTTTGGCGAACCGGCGCTGAAATTGGAAGATATGATCAGGGTTGATGCCGAAGGCCGTGGCCAGGTGAATATCCTGGCGGCGGATACGTTGATGCAGTCGCCGGGATTGTATGCGACATTCCTGTTGTGGTTGCTGTCAGAATTGTTTGAGCAACTGCCCGAAGTGGGTGACCTGGACAAGCCGAAGTTCATGTTCTTTTTCGACGAGGCACATTTGCTGTTTGCCGATGCACCCAAGGCGATGGTGGACAAAGTGGAACAGGTGGCAAGGTTGATCCGCTCCAAAGGGGTGGGGGTGTTTTTCATCAGCCAGAACCCCGATGATGTGCCGGAGGTCATATTGGGCCAGCTGGGCAATCGGGTGCAGCATGCATTGCGCGCTTATACGCCGCGTGACCAGAAGGCGTTGAAAATGGCGGCGGAGACGTTTCGGCCCAACCCGGCATTTGAGACGGAAGCAGCAATCCGCGAAGTGGCACCGGTGAGGCGGTGGTATCGCTGCTGGAAGCCAAGTCAGTGCCTTCCATGGTGCAGCGCACTTTGATCAGGCCGCCGTCATCGCAGATGGGGCCGATCACGGTGGAGGAACGGGCGGCCATCATGGCGGCGTCACCGATTGGGGCGGTTTATGATCTGACCGTGGACCGCGAGTCGGCGCTTGAGATGCTGGCTGCCAAAGTGCAGAAGGCCGATCCGGTGGCGGCGGAGCCAGAATTGAATTCTGCGCATCGCTATGAGCCGGAAAAGGAAAAGCCCGCCGCCAGACCTCGCGGGGATTCGGTGGGAACTGCGTTTGCCAAGTCGTTTGCGCGGGCGATTGGCAGCAGGGCCGGACAACAGGTAGTGCGCGGGGTTTTGGGCGGGTTGTTTGGGCGGCGTTAGTCGCGCCCGATCAGGCCGAGGCCGCGAAGGTAGATTCCGGTGCCGCTTTCCAGCAGGTCTTCGGCGGAAAACGGCGAGCGGGTGCCGGGTTCGCCCCGCGCGAACAGTTCGACGACGCCGTGCGACAAAGCCCAGATGTGTTGCGCGACCATGCTGGCGGGCGGGCGTTTGCCGACGGGAAGGTGGGCGGACAGTTTCTCGGCGGCTTGGGTCAGAACCGCCATGGCGCGGTTGGCGGACGCGGCAAGTTCGCGGTTGGAGGCGATGGGAATGCCGCTTTCGAACATGGTGATGTAATAGCCGGGGAATTTGCGGGCGAAGGCGAGGTAAGCGCGCCCTACGGATTCGAACGCGGTCAGGGTAGAGGGCTGGCCGTTGTTGTAGGCTTTTTCCATCAAGGCGCCGAAAATCTCGAATCCCTGGCGTGCCGCTTCGGAAATGACTTCATCTTTGTTGCGAAAATGGCGGTAAGGGGCGGCTGGGCTGACGCCCGCCACTTTGGCGGCTTCCGACAGAGTAAAGCCGTGCGGGCCCTTTTCGACGACAAGTTCGAGTGTTGCCTCGACCAAGGCCTGTTTAAGGTTGCCGTGGTGATAGGATTTTCTATCGTCTGTCGTGTCGGTCGATGCCAAGGTCAGGCCTTTATTATCCCAAGCAATTCCGGGCCGCCGCATAGCAGCGGGTCGGGCGGTAGAGCGACTTTCTTGTCCTTGCCGGTGTAATCGAGAGCGCACAGGACCGCACGGATGGAAGTCAGGCGGGCGCGTTTCTGGTCTTCCGATTGGACCACGGTCCAAGGCGTTACGGTATTATGGGTGCGTTGCATGGTCTGGGCGATGGCTTTGGTATAATCGTCCCATTTGGTCAGACCATCGATGTCGATTTGCGACAGTTTCCAGCCTTTCAGCGGGTCGGATTCGCGGTCAAGAAAACGGCGGAGTTGTTCGGCGCGGCTGACGGTCAGCCACATTTTCCACAGGCGAATGCCGTCTTTAACCAGCATAGCTTCAAATTCACATACTTGCGCGAAAAAGCGAGCGCGTTGGTCTTTGTCGCAAAAGCCAAAGACATGCTCAACAATAGCGCGGTTATACCACGAGCGGTCGAAAAACACGATTTCGCCAGCGCTGGGCAAATGCGCGATGTAGCGTTGAAAATACCATTGGCTGCGTTCGGTATCCGACGGTTTGGCGAGGGCGACGTTGCGGGCATAGCGGGGGTTCAGGTTTTCGGCGAAACGGGCAATCGCCCCACCTTTGCCCGCGGCGTCGCGGCCTTCAAAGACGATGACGATGCGTTGGCCGGTTTCGCGGGCCCAGGACTGCATCTTGACCAGTTCGATCTGCAGTTTTTCAAGCTCGGCCTCATAATCACCGGTGTCCAGCTCGGTGCTGAAAGGATAGTTCGGGTCGATCAGGTCGTTTTTGTCGGCCTTTCCAATGGCTTTGCGAATGTCCTTTGGGGCGTCCTTTAGGAAGAACTGGCTGATTGCGCCGCCGAAAGGTTTGCTGGAAATGTTCTTGGCCATGACGTCCTCGTGCCGGTTTGTTTGAGTATGGGGGGTCGAAGGGTTTGGCGCAACTAAACCTGACCGATCTGGTTCAAATCATAGGGCGTCGATTGATAAATCTCGTTGATCCAATTGCCATAAAGCAGGTGGGCATGACTGCGCCAGTGATTTTCTGGCGGACGCGACGGGTCGTTGTCGGGGTAATAATTCACCGGCACGTTGATCGGCGTTTTGGCGGCAATATCGCGGTCGTATTCTTCTTTCAGGGTGCCTGAATCGTATTCGAAATGGTTGAAGATATAGAGGGCGCGGTGGTTGGGATCTTCGACGAGGCAGGGCCCGGATTTTTGCGCTGTTACAAGTATTTTTAGGCCGGCCTTTTCGATTTCATCGGCGCGATTTTCGGTCCAGCGACTGACGGGCACGACGAAATCATCGGCGAAACCACGCAGATAGGGCGAGGACGGCGCAAGATTCTGATGTTTGAAACAGCCAAATGCCTTGGCAGGCAAGATGTGTTTGGCGACCCCGTGGAAATGCGACAGCATCGCCATGCCGCCCCAGCAGACGCCGAAGGTCGAATGGACATGGGTTTGGGTCCAGTCCATCACCTCGACCATTTCGTCCCAATACGAGACTTTTTCGTAGTCGAGATGCTCAATGGGCGCGCCGGTGATGATGAGACCGTCGTATTTTTGCTTTTTGGCGGTTCTGAACGGTTTGTAAAATGCCTCCATATGTTCGGCAGAG
>JANMOK010000066.1:0-14293 GCA_031369165.1 Paracoccaceae bacterium | reverse complement strand
TGCGGCAGAAGGCGAGGAAGGCGGCATTGGCGCTGCGCAGGACCGGGCGACCGGAAGCGGCCCACATCGCCTGCCATTCGGTCTGCAGGAAATACGGGTCATAGCCGGGGGCCGCCGCGCGGGCGCGGGCGTGGATATCGGCGGCCAGCGCTGGATTGGTCCCCTCCAGCAGCCTTCCCCGGCGTTCAAAACGCACCAGATCGCCGGCCTCCAGCGCCAGCGTATAATCGGGCAGATGGTTTTCCTGCCCCATATCGCGGATCATTTTGCGAAACACCCGCAAGGGGCTGGCGGAGCCGGATTTCTTCAACAGGGTCGCCAGACCGATTTGCCAGGTGCTCTGCTGGCCGCAATGTTTGCGGGCAATCTCGTAAACCCGCCGCTCCAAGGGCTTGCGCAAGGTGAAGTAATCCCGGCTCAGCGTCAGCACCGATTTGGCAATTACCGCCCGAAACAGCCAATCTGACAAGGTGACGCGGGCCGAAATCATCCGCCCTGCCCTCGTTTTGCGGATGATTTCCCAGCTATCGATCAGGCCGAAACCGCTGGTGCTCTCCTGCGTGCCGGTGGCGATATTGGTGACAATGCGGGTGCCCGACAGCCGCTCCAAAGCCTCGCGCAGGCGGCGATAACCATCGCCCGAGGTCTCGCGCCGTGTGGCGCTTAACAGGTCGTGTGCGGTCAGGTGCAGGGTTCTGGCGACCGGTTTTCCCGCGTTGATCGCCGCCATCAGCTGGCTGATGCAATAGATCAGGATATCCTTGTCGTGGATGGTCGCCAGCCCCTTGACCGAGGGAATGATCTCGATTGCGGCCTCGCCATGCTGATAGCGCAAAATCCGCAGATCGGGCCTTGTGGACAGCGAAAAAATCGGGTGTTCCATCGAGGCCATGTCGTCTTTGGGAATGGCGTCCAGCACGTCGCAGATGAAGAAATCATCTTGTGTGCGACGCTCTGCCAGCATGGCTGCTTGCATGATTGTTCTGCCCTGCCCGATGCCCCGACATTTTTGCCGGCGGCTTGATTTTACTGCTCTTTTCCCACCCTAAGATCGTGGTTTCATTAACGCAAGCCCTTCGGATTCCGCTTCGGGGTTTTGGAATCGTGCTCTCGTGGTTTCAGAATCGCCGCTATCGTGGTTCTGGAATCACTTAGGTCAAAAACAACGTCTGAATCTTCCCATAAATCAGTGTCTTGGCCGAGCCCTTGACTCGGCGTAACACAATACTAACACTTCATAACACCAAGGCCGCAATCGCTGCCCTGCCCCTTGCCCGTTATTTCATGGGCTCTGGCCCCGAATCATTGCCACAGATGCTGAGAATAAAAGGGTTTGTGTCTCTTTTCCTTCCATGTGCTGGCTTTTGTGCTACAAGGGTAAAAAGCGAGCATATATCTTGGGCAATCTACCTCCGTATTTCAACATCGACCCCGATGCAGCCTTGCGCGATCTGGGTCCGCCGATCTCGACCAAAGACCTCGCCGCAACCGCGCGCATGGCCAATGCCGGGCGCGAAGACCTGATCAAACGCGGCCATGCCCCCGACGGCGCGCGGCATCTGCGGCGGTTTTCCACCTGGGAGATTACCCGTTATCTGATCCCGGTTGCGCCCGCGCATTTCCGCCGGGTGCTGAAAGGCGATCCCGCCCTGCCGCAAGGCCTATCGGAAACCGACGGCGGGGCGAAATGGTTCACCTTGGACGAGGTCTTGAAACTGCGGGCGTATTTTGCCGCGCAGGGCAAGAAATCCAAACAATACCTGCCCTATCGCCCCAAAGGCCTGCCCGGCAAAATTACCGCCGTGGCCAATTTCAAAGGCGGGGTCGGCAAAACCTCGACCGCAGCGCATCTGGCGATGTCGGCGGCCTTGGACGGCTACAAGGTGCTGGTGATCGATCTGGATTCGCAAGGTTCGATGACCTCGATCTTTGGCGGCAAAGTTGCGGATGAATGGCAGACCGTGTTCCCCTTGGTGGCACGCGATTTTGCCGAGAGCCTGCTGATCGAAAACCAGCGCCGTGAAGCCCGCGGCGACACCCCTATTCCGCTGGACCCGCTGGTGTCGGATGCGCTGAAAATCAGCACCAAAGACGTGATTCAACCCACCCATTGGCCCAATATCGACCTGATCGGGGCGCAGCTCAATCTCTATTGGGCCGAGTTTCAAATCCCGGTCTGGCGCATGTCCTCGCGCGGCTGGAAATTGTGGGATGCTTTGGGCAATGCCCTGGCCAAGGACGGAATCTTGGATCAATACGACGTCATCCTGCTCGATACCCCGCCGGCTTTGGGCTACCTCACCATCAACGGGCTGACCGCAGCGGATATTCTGCTGGTGCCTTTGGGCGCGTCTTTCCTCGAGTTTGACTCGACGGGTCGGTTTTTTGACATGCTGCATTCGACATTCTCCTCGATTGAGGACGGCGAAAACACCGCGGCAAGGGCCTTGGGACGCCCGGAAATCGCCTTTGAATGGGATGCGGTGCGGGCGATAATCACCCGCTTTGATCCCAGCCAGCAGGCCGAATTGGCGGCGCTGATGCAGGCTTGCCTCGGCCGGATATTGGCCCCGATCCGGCAGGAATTCACCGCTTTGGTCGGCCAAGCCGGTGAGCAGGTCAACGGGATTTATGAGGCCGATTACCGCGATTTCAACCGCGATACCTATGCAAGGGGCCGTGAAACCTTTGACAACACCTATGCCGAATTCAAGCGCCTGTTGATTGGGTGCTGGCGGCGCGACGAGATGGCCGAAGAAAGGAAAATTGCATAATGGCCCGCAAACGCCTTGTTGCCGGGGATTTCGATCAATCCGCCTATCAAATGCCGCCCTTGGAAACCAAATCGATCACCCGGTTGACCGCACATCCGCCGATTGCCCATATCGCCGGTGAAGCCTCGGCTTCGGCGGCTTTGGCTGAAATCAGCGCCAGCGTGATCCAAGCCCGCAACGAAGGCCGCATGGTGATTGCCTTGCCCTTGGAAGATGTGATTGCCGATCATCTGCTGCGCGACCGGATTTTTGCTTCGGATGAAGACAGCGCTGGCTTGAAAGAATCCTTGCGCGAACATGGCCAACGCCAGCCCATTGATGTCACCGCCCTGCCCGCGATTGACGGTGTGGAAAAATGGGGCCTGATTTCCGGCTGGCGCCGCTTGAATGCGCTGAAAGAGCTTTATGCCGAGACCGGCGATGCGAGCTTTGGCAAAATCCGCGCTTTGGTGCGCAAACCGGAAAACGCCGCTGCCGCCTATACGGCGATGATCGAGGAAAACGAGATACGCGCCAATCTTTCGCATTATGAGCGGGCAAGAATCGTCGCTTTGGCGGTGCAGGACGGGGTGTTTGACAGCGAACGCGCCGCGCTGCGGGCGCTGTTTGGCCATGTGTTGCGGGCCAAACGCTCAAAAATCGGCAGTTTCATCGTGGTTTATCGGGCTTTGGATCAATATCTGCGCTTCCCCACCGCCATCAGCGAACGTCTGGGGCTGAAGCTGGCCGAGAAGATTGGCGACGGCTTTGCCACCAGCCTGCAAGCGGCGCTGCAGCGGGCAGGGGCCACTTCGGCCAGCGCCGAAGCGGCGGTGCTGGAGGGCGTTCTGACCAGCAAAGCTAGGGCAGAGCCCGATAAAGTGACGATTATTCCGGGAGTCGATGTCGAAATCCGCCGTTCCGGCAGCCGCATGCGGGCGATTTTCAGCGGCGATATGGTGGATGAGCGGCTGATTGCCAGGATCACCAAGGCGATCAAGGGGTAGGGGTTGCGCCCAGCCGAAAACCCTCACCCGCCCTTCGGGCACCCTCTCCACACGTGGAGAGGGAAAGCCAGCTCCCTTCTCCATTGATGGAGAAGGTGGCGCGAATGCGCCGGATGAAGGGGTTCGGCTGGGTGGACACCCGCAATGTTTCGCGTGCGAAACGCCCCAACAGCCAAATTGTTTCGCAGCGAAACGTTTTCTAGGTCCGCCAGCCGGCACTCAAAGCCTTGCTGTCGCCGTGAAACAGCAGGCCCAGCATGATCCAGGCGCGATAGATGCGGATGCGGATCAGGCAAATCAGGGCCAGAAACCGCTCACGCGGCCCGGAAATACGCGGCGAGGTCAGGATTTTCGGCAGTTCGATCAGTGGCGAGGCGGCCAGCAACAAGGCGCGCAAGGTCCAGCGCAGCTTGCCCAAGGGCAGGGGAATCGTGCCCTCGTAATCATGGCCGATATGGCGGCGCCATTTGCGCGACAGTTCGGCAAAGTTTGACCGGGCTGGCGTGGTGATACCGACTTCGGGCACATAGGCGATGCGATAGCCCATGGCGGTGGCCCTTTGCCCCCAATCGACGTCTTCGGCGATGGAAATATCGGCGAAATCACCGACCGCCATGAACACTTTCTTGCGCACCGCCATGTTGCAGGTGGCGGTGTAATGGTCGCGGGTGACATAAAGCTGCATCCGATAGCCATAGATCGCCTCGTAAGCGGCGATCTGGTTTGGCGGACCGTCCCGGGCGATGCGCACATCGCCGCCGATCACATGAATCGCAGGATTCGTGCTGAAAAATGCGTGAATCGCCGCAATCCATGTCGGCAAAGCGATGCAATCGGCGTCGATGAAAGCCAGAATGTCGCCCTTGGCCAGCTTGGCCCCAAGGCTGCGCGCCGGGCCGGGGCCGGGTTTCAATTCCTGGTGCAGGCTTACCCAGTCAAAAGCCTCGCATACAGCCACAGGAAGCACCCTGGAGCCGTTGTCGACCACAATGACCTCGAACCCTGCCAAACCGTCCCTTTGCCCCTGTAGCGCCGCTAAACAGGCCGCCAGCGCCTCTGGTTGGTTCAAATGTGGAATGATCACCGAAATTTCGGCAAGCGGCATCGGCGAGCCTTTACATTGATAAGCGCCAAACGGGTTGCTATCCAACGGGCAATCCTTGGCAAAACAATCATCATGGGCAAGCGTAACGCGATGTCAGACCAGCCGCAATTCCCGAAAGTCGCCCCGAAAGTTTCTGTCATCGTGGTCAGCTATAACACCAAGGCGATGACGCTGGCGTGTTTGCGCTCGATTGGCGCTGAAACCCGTGCCAGCCATGAGGTGATCGTGCTGGACAATGCCTCAAGCGACGGGTCAGCGGCGGCGATTGCGGCGGAATTTCCCGATATGCTGCTGCTGGCGCAAACCAGCAACCACGGCTTTGCCAAGGCCAATAACCTCGCCGCCGAACGGGCGCGCGGCGAATACCTGCTGCTGCTGAACCCCGATACGCTGATTTTAGATGGCGCCATCGACAAGTTGCTGGCTTTTGCCGCCGCACAGCCGCAGGCGAAAATCTGGGGCGGGCGCACATTGTATGGCGATGGCTCGCTCAACCGCAGCAGCTGTTTTCAGGCGATGAACCTGTGGAACGTGTTCTGCCGGGCCAGCGGCCTGGCCAGCCTGAGCGGCAACAGCCGGTTCTTTTCCGAGACCTATGGCGGCTGGGACATGCTGGGGGAAAGATCGGTTGATATTGTCACCGGCTGCTTTTTCCTGCTCAAAACCACGCTTTGGCGCGATTTGAACGGGTTCAATCCGACCTATTTCATGTATGGCGAAGAGGCCGACCTGTGCCTTAGGGCGAAACAACGTTTTGGCGCGAGCCCGATGGTCACCTCGGCAGCGGTGATCACCCATTTCGGCGGCGCCTCCGAACCGGTGCGGGCCGACAAGGCGGTGCGGCAATATTCGGCGAAAATCACTTTGATCCGGCATCATTTCAAGGGCTGGCAACGGCCGATTGGCCTGGTCCTGTTCCGCTCGATCCCGTTCACCCGGGCCGCGCTATTGCGGTTTGTGGCCGGGGTTTCCGGCAAAGCATCGCACCGCAATGCCTTGGCCGAATGGCGCGAAGTCTGGGAACGGCGGCGCGAATGGTGGAACGGGTTTGGCGAAACGGGCTGATTCGTGCACAAAACGCGGGTATTTGGGGCAGGGTGCCCCGATCTGCCGCCCAATGGGCGAAGCAAGACCGGCGCGGTCAGACCGGCTTGCGCCCGATCGGCAGAATTTCCAGCGGGTTGAGGTGCAGGGATTCGGCTTGTGCCTGGTTTTCGGCGAACGGGTCAAAGGCGCTGGTCTCAAATCCTGCGGCAGTCATGCGGGCCAGAAAATCGGGGCGCGCATAAATCCGTACATGGTCCCATTGGCCAAAGCGGCGATCCTGCTCGATCGGGTCGTGCAGGGCCGGGTCTTCTTCGGTCGGCAGGCCGTCGATGGCTTGCGGGGTCAGCAGCAGCGCCTGGCCGCCGGGGGCAAGGATGCGCAGGATTTCCTGCATCGCGCGTGCATCGTCGGGCACGTGTTCGAGCACATGGCTGCAGATGATGATGTCAAACGACCCATCGGCAAACGGCATCGCCGTCAGGTCGGCGGGCTGCATGTGCGCGATATGGCGATAGCGCGACGGGTCGATGTCGCTGCCGGTATAATCCAGCCTGCTTTGGGTTTTCAGCCACAGATAGAGGCCGAAATCCGGCGCGATATGCAGCAGCTTGACCGGCGTTTTGCCAACGGCGGAATGTTTTTCCAGATAGAGCTGCATCATCCGGGTGCGATCACAGCCATGACAGACCGGGCAGCGGTCGTGGTCGCGCCGCATGCCGCCCACCACCTTGCGGCGGTCCAGCACCTCGGCGCCGCCGCCGTGCGAACGAAACCCGCGCACCGAAGACCCGCACAGGCGGCATGTGACCCTGGGCCCCCAGAACAGAGCCTTGCGCAGATTGAAGCGCACCGGCTGGGGCAAAAGACCGGTCAATTCGCGGATATGGGCCATGAGATGGTTCCGATGTGATGGGTTAATAGCCGAATTTGCGTAAAATAGGGCCCAATTCGTGCTCGATATAGGTGATATGGTCGTCTTCCAGCTCCTGCGCCCATTGGCCGGACTTGCCGGAACGGATATGGCTTTTGTCGCCGGTTTTGCCGCCGGTGCGGCTTTTGGCTTCGAACAGAATCATCAGATCGAGGCCCAGGTTCAAGGCGCGGCCGCA
Organism: Paracoccaceae bacterium; assembly: GCA_031369165.1. GTDB lineage: Bacteria > Pseudomonadota > Alphaproteobacteria > Rhodobacterales > Rhodobacteraceae > JANMOK01. The sequence goes on along the minus strand of JANMOK010000066.1, from coordinate 7,272 downwards.
AAAGCCCAGATGCCGGAATATCCGGCGATAGACCGCGTGCCGTTCCGGCCCCATCAGGCTTTCATACGACACTTCCAGCATGGCGGGATTATCCATGTCCCAGTCGGACAGCAGCTGGCGATAGCTGAAAATGAAATGGTCGATTTCCATGAACAGACCCTTGCGGGTGTCGGCCTTGTTCAGTTTTTGCTGGTAGCTGAGGCCATTCCTGTCGGGCCGGTGCGCCCAGGATTCATGGGTCCATTTGTGGTAGTGATACGACGAGACGATCATGTCGCGCGGGTCGCGCATCACATGCACGCCGCGATAGCGCCCCAAAGCGGCAAGGTCGATCTTGCTTTGCATCGACAGGAACAGCCGGGTGCCTTTGGCCGGGGCTTCGATATGCACCTTGTCAAACGGGATGCGCAGGCCAAAGGCGAACAGCCGCAACACGGCGTGGAAATAGGTGGTCATCACCTTGTGATGGGTGCCGATAAACAGAATCGGCGAACCGCGTTTGACCGGCGAGGCGCGAAAGCGGCCGGCGATCAGGCGGGGTAACATGCGCCAGAAATCAGGATTGACGGCCAGACCGCGATTTTTGGCGATGAAATTGGGCAAAGCACGGCGCAGGCGCTCGATCCGAGAGCTGCGCACCGGCGCACCAAAGCCAGCGGCGGTGCGGATTTCCTTGGATTTCACCTCGGGCACCATGGATCAGGCGGTCTGTGGGGCAAGGACCGAAAGCAACAGCTCTTTGAAAACGCGACCAAACTCTATCAACCCGGAAATCACCCGCCATTTCCCTTTTTCACAAAAAACAAATTCATGTTTCCCCTCAACTAATTACATGATTGAAGGGCGTCAGACAATCACTTCGCGGCGGGTGCGTCACTAATGTCAAAGCGTGGATCGGGCCTGAATGCGTCGCGGCTGGTGATCAACGCCGCCGCCTCGGTCACCACCGAAATTCTGGGCATGACCGCGCTGTTCTGGGTCAACCAGTATCTGTTGCGCCGCATCAGCCCGCAGGAATATGCGCTGATTCCGGTGGTCGTGTCGCTGATGTTTTTCGCCGATTTCCTGCGCACTATTTTCACCCGCGGCCTCGCGCGCTTCATGGTCGAGGAAGATACGCGCGGCGACGATGCCGGGGTGACAAGGATTGTGTCCTCGATGCTGCCGATTCTGGCGCTGGTTTCGGCCTTTGTCGGGCTGGCCGGCGGGCTGGCGGTGTGGAAAATCGACTCGGTGATCAACGTCGATGCCGCCCATGTCGATGACGCGCGGCTGATGCTGACGCTGCTGCTGATCGCCTTTTGCCTGAACATTGCCACAACACCCTTGGCATCCGGGCTGTATGTGAGGATGCGCTTTGTTGAACAATATCTGATTGATTTGAGCATGGAAGTGCTGCGCATCGGCCTGCTTTTGGGGCTGCTTCTGGGGGTCAGCGTCGAGGCGCGCTGGGTGGTGGTTGCCTCCAGCGCGGCGGGGGTGGGCGGCGTTGTGATCCGCATGATTTATACGTGGCGCATTTTACCGTCGGCGCGGTTTCGCCTTGCGGCAATTTCGGTTGCAACCATGCGGCTGATGCTGAGTTTCAGCCTGTGGACCTCGGTGCAAAGCCTGACCGTCTTTGTGCAACGCAACGCCCCGGCCCTGCTGCTCAACCGGTATGGTTCGGCGCTGGATGTGGCCTCGTTCCACGTCGGCAACCTGCCAAACCAGCAGATCCAGAAGCTGATCCAGGCCGTTTCCGGCCCGACGATGCCGGAATTGACCGCGCTTTATGCGCTGCAGGGCGAAGCGGCGCTGAAACCGCTGTATTACCGCGGCGGCCGGTATTTTCTGTGGGGGACGCTGTTTTTGACCCCGCCCCTGATCGTCTATGCCCAGCAGCTGATCACGCTTTATGTCGGCGAGACCTATTTCAAGGCGGCGGTGGTGATGGCGACCTTGCTGGCGATCTATCCCTTCAGCTTTGCCAGCGCGATGTATTACCGGATCGCTTATGCGATTGGCCGGATCAAGGCCTATAATATCTACAGCGTGGCGCTGTCGATCGCCGCGCTGGCGGGAATGTATCTGTTCGTCGTCGAGCTGGACATGGGGGCGATCGGGGCGGCCTATGGGCTGGCCGCCGGCTTCATCGCGGTGCATCTGGGGCTGCTGTGGCCGATGGGTCTGCGGCTGGTGCACGGCAATTGGCCAACCTTCCTGAAAACCACGCTGCTGCCGGGGCTGGTGCCGTTTGTCGCCGCGCTGGCGGCGTGCTGGCTCTACGGCCGCTTGGTGGATATCGACAGCTGGCTGCGCTTTGGCGCGGGCTGCCTGATTTCGGCGGCGGTCTATGGCGCGGTGTTGCTGGCGGCCTGTCTGGACAAGGACGACCGGGCGCTGATGGCGCGGCTTTTGGCAAAATTGCGCCCGAAATTGCGCAAGAACCCGCCATCCTGAGCTTCCGCCGCGAACGGGGGAAGGGCCTAGACCAAAAGCGGGTCGCTGGTGACGGAAAATCCGGTGATCAGGCCGTTGTTGACCAGCGAAATCACATCGAGATCGAGCACGCCATCGCTGACGGTGACGGTTTGCGTCAGGGTCAAGGCCTCCCAGCGGGCGCCGGTCAAAGCGAAAACGTCGATGTCGTTGAAATTGCCGCTGACGCTGCCTTCCAGCGCCACATCAAACAGCCGCGACCCCGCGGTGGTGAAGAAGGTTTCCGCCAGATACAGCGTCACGTGATAGGTGCCCGCCGCGGGCAGCGCGATGTCATAGCCGAAGGTGCCGAAGGCATAGGTCTGGTACAGCGCGTCATCGGTGGTCTGCGATACCGCCTGGGTCGCGGCATTGCGCAGGGTCTGGGTGCCGTTGGACAGCGCCGGTGGCGCGGCAAAGACGCTGCCATTGGCCGCCGTGAAGGCGCCGCCGCCGACGTTGTAATGCGCCCCAAAGGCGGGGGGCGCAGCGCCGTCAAGGATGGTGACATTGACATTGGTCTGCGCCGTGCCGCCGTGCCCGTCATTGGCACTGATCTGCACCGGCACAATCGTGTTCTGCGTTACCGCCAGCACCGCGCCATTGGCGACCACCAGTTGGCCAGCGCCATTGACGGTGAAGAGCGCGCTGTTGTCGGTGAAAACCAGCGTGTCATTGTCGGCATCAAAGCCGCTGAGCTGGCCGATGATCGTGCCTGCAACCGCGGTTTCCGCCACCGTGCCCGCGCCGGACAAGGCGATGGACGTCGGGTTGTCGTTGCTGTTGGTGACGCTGAGGGACACCGTGGCAGTGACCGGTGCCGCGCCGCCAGCGCCATCGTCGGACGTATAGGTAAAGGCGTCGGTGCCAAAATAATTGGCGGCCGGCGTATACAGCACCTGGCCGGCCTGAATGACGGCGGTGCCGTGCAAGGGCTGGTTGAGCGTGGCTATGGCCATCCCCGCGCCGTCATTGGCCAGGACGTTGATCAGGGTGGCGGTATCTTCGCTCACCGTGGCGGCATCGTTGCCATTGACCACGGAACCGGTGGTCAGGGTGAAGCCGATGGTCTGGCTTTGCAGCAGGGTGCCGCCGCCGTTGCGGGCCGAATGGAACGACACCACCAGAGAATGCGCCCCGGCGCTGAGCGAACCGGGGTTAAAATTGCCGTTGGTATCGGCAAACAAGGCGTAGGGCGCGGTGTTTTCGAGATGGGCCGGCTGGCCGTCGATGGTCAGCACCACGCTGCGCACCGCGCCCGAAAGCGGGCTGCCGGTGGCGGGCACGATGACGTTGATGCCCATCACCGCCAGGTCGGCAGCGCTGAAGGCATAGCTGCCGCCGTTGGCAATCGGGTTCAGATGCGCCTCGGTTGCGGTGTTGACCAGTTCGACGGTGAAATTCGGGTTGCCGACCGTCAGGCTCTTGGTGATCGTCACCGGCGCGGCGATGCCGTCGGAAGCCGAGATCAGCAGATTGACGTTGGCTTGGTTGAACACCGCGCCATTGGCGACCACGATCTGGTTGGCGCCATTGATGACCAGACGCGGGTCATTGGTGGCATAGGTGATCGGATTGCCTTCGGGATCGCTGGCCGAAACCACGCCAATCACCGTGCCCGCGATGGCGCCCGCCGGAATGGTGCTGCCGCTGGCGGCCAGATTGCGCGGCGCATCGTTGATGGCGCCGACGTTCAGCGTCAGCGTGGCTGGGCTGGTCAGAACCCCGTCGCGGACCACATAGTTGAACGTATCAGACCCGTTGAAATCCGCCGCGGGCGTATAGGCGAACGTGCCATTGGCGTTCAGGGTGATGCTGCCGCCCTGGGCGGTGGCAAACGTGCCCGCCGTGACGGAAAGCGGCTGGCCTTCGGGATCGCTGTCATTGGCCAGCAGGGTCGAGCCGTTCAGCGTGGTATCTTCGGTCGCCGTGCGGGTGTCATTGGTCACCACCGGGGGCAGGTTGCTGCCGCCCGAAACCGTCAGGCTGGTGTTCAGCGTCACCGCCGGATGCTGGCCATCGGTGGCACTCAGGATGATGGCGATCGGGCCGGGGGCGAAACTTGCGCCGGAAGCCACGACCAATTGGCTGGATGCGTTGATGACAAAGCGGGCGTCGTTCACCCCATAGGTGATTGCATCGCCATCGGGGTCGCTGGCCGATATCTGCCCGACCACGGTGCCTGGCGTTGCGCCCTGTGACAGGGTGTTGCCATTCAGGGCGAGGTTGATCGGGGCCAGGTTCAAAGCGGCGACCTGATGCACCGAAAATGCGCTCAAAAAGCCGTTGTTGACCAGGCTGACCACGTCGAGATCCAGCACGCCATCGGTGACGGTGACCACCTCGGTCAAAGCGAAAGCGCCCCATTGCGCGCCGCCTTCGGCGCGGGCGTCGATATCGTTGAAGGAGCCGAAAATATCGTCTTCCAGCGCCACGTCGAAAATGCGCGACGCCGTGGTCGAGAAGAACGGCTCGGCCAGAAACAGCGTCACCGCATATTCGCCCGGCACCGGCACCGCGATGTCATAGCCAAAGGTGCCAAAGGCATAGGTCTGGTACAAAGGATCATCGGCGGTGTTCAGCACCTGGACGCCGGTCCGGTTGCGCAGGGTGACAGTTCCCGAGGAAACCCCCGGATCGGCCGCAAACAGAATGTTGGTATCGACCGAGGCAAACGCCCCGCCACCGATGTTGATCGCCTTGATCAGGGTGCCAAAGCCGCCTTCGCCATTGACCTCGACCAAAGCCACGGCGCTGTCGGAAAAGCCAAGCGGGTTGCTGGCGGTATAGGTGAAATTGTCGAAATCCGACTGGAACCCGTGCAGGGCGGCAAAAGCGCCGTTCGGGTTGTAGGAGAAGGTGCCATCGGCATTGACGGTCAGCAAGGCGCCCGAGCCAAGGGTGATCTGGCTGCCGACAAAGGCGGTAACGCCGTTGACGGCGGTCACGCTGAGCGGGCCGGTGCCGGTATTGTCATTGGCAAACAGATTGCCCCCGACCACGGCGCTGGCCGTGGTTGTAAAGGAGTCGTTGGCCGCCGTGACGGCGGTCGAGTCGGAATAGAGCACCGTCATCGGCCGCGACATCAGGCCCACGGGCTGGCCGGCGGCATCGACCTGCGCCGCCGCGATGCGAAACACCGCGTCGTTGAGATCAGCCGGGTCGGGGTCGGTCAGATTGAGGGTGACCGTGCCGTGCCCGGTCGCGTCCAGCATCACGATATGGGTGGTCAGGTTTTCGATGGCGTTAAAGCCAAAGGCATTGCCGGGGAACAGATTGTCCCCGGTGGCATCATCGGGCAGGGCGTCGCCATTGCCAACCAGCACCGCCACCCGCGCCCCCGGCGTGCCGGTGACGGTCAAAACCGGGGCAGTGGTGCCAACCACGCCTTTTTCCAGCCCCGAATAGCCCGCCAGCGACAGGGTGACCGCATCGGCGAGGCCAGAACGCACATTGGCGACCGCGGTTTGCAGCGCCGTGCCCACCAGCGTGGCGGCGGCGTGCGAGCCATCGGCAAAGGTGGCCGAAACCACGGTTCCGGCCATTTCCAGCCCGGAAATCGACCCCTGCGGGTTGCCGCCGGCAAAACCCGCCGAGGTGCGGGGATTGACGTCGATGGTGAAGGCGAAGGTTTCGCCCGGGTTGAAGTCGGGCAGGGTGATCACCAGCGTCTGATAACCGCCCGCGGGCAGCAGGTTGAACATGGCATCGCTGGTGGCGCTGACCCCGGTGCCGCCGGCCACCTCGACGGTGAAGGCCTTCATCGAGCCGGTGCCGCTGGTGTTGTCGACGGAGAAATGCAGATCGGGCACCAGCGTCTCGGCGATGGTCAGCACCACCTGGGTGATGTTCTGGCTGCCGGTATTGGTGATGGAAAAGAAGTCGCCGTTATAGGTCGAGGCGCCGTTGGCCACCACCTGCATCGCCCCGGTGGTGATCGGCGCATCGGCCCCCACTAGGGTGACTTCGCCGAAATTCGCCTCAAACGGGGTGGCGCTTCCCGATGTCGCCATCAGGCCCCAGGCAACGCCGGACTCGTGGCCGTTGATGGCATATTGGTTGTGCAGGGCATCCAGCAAATCGCCATAGGCCTGCACCGGCGCGAAAGAGCCTGCAACCGGGCCGCCAAGCGTTTGCGCGACGTAGGATGCGCTGATCGTGCCGGCGATCCGGTCAACGGCAAACGTCAGGTCGGTCAGATAGGTGTTGATATTGACGTTCAAAAGCTGCGGCAAAGCGATGGTCTGCAAAGCAGCCTGCACGCCGTTTTCCTCGTAGCGCAGCTCCATGAAACCCATGCCGATATTGATCGAGATGAAGCTGTCCTGGTCGCCGGTGCCCAGATAAAAGCCCGATTTCTGCTCGACGCTTCGACTGCCGACCGGGATGTTGCGGAACTGGTTCCACACTTCGGCGGTGATGGTGAATCTGTCGGACTGGGCGCTGAAACCGGCTTGAAAGCCGTGAAACTGCGTATTGGCGGCGCCATTGGCGCTGCCCCCCGGGGTGGCGCCGATCAGCACCGTATTGGCGGTGCCGCCCAGAACCACGTCATCGCCGCCCAGAATGACCGGCTCAAAGCGGTCAAGGCTGAGGGTTTCGGGCAGATCGGTGCCGTTGGACATGATGCCCGACAGGCCGATGCGGAACCCCGCCACCTGGCCGGGCAGCGCCGATTGCGGCGTGGTCGATTCAAATTCCCAATGCAGCGTCTGGCCCGCCGCCAAAGTGGTGCCCATGCCATTTTCGGCATCCATGGCAAAAGCATCCGAGCGGTCGTTGATCCCGTCGGTATCGCGGTCTTCGGGATCA
>JANMOK010000063.1:0-2698 GCA_031369165.1 Paracoccaceae bacterium | reverse complement strand
GATAAGAATGATGTTATAATGATCTGTTGATCTACTGAAAAATTTTCTCGAAAATTTTTAAGACTTAAAATTTTTCGAGAAAAATTTTCCTTAAGTGGGGGAAGTGGATAAAGTTTTATTAATCTATACTTGTCCGATCTGCATGCCTATCGCCAGAACTCGCAACAGGTCCCAATGCCCTCCTGTCTACACAACCCACCATCTCCGTTCAGCGCAACACCCCCTGCCCGTCATCGGCACCAACCCCAAAACTGCGGTCATTTTCGCAGAGCTCGCACAGGTTCCCATCCGGATCGACAAATTGCCCGATCCGCCCCCAATCGAAATCCATCACGTCCACCACGACCCTACGCCCGCGCAACACTTCGGCTGCAACATCCAAACCTTCGACATTGAACCTGATCACCGTCGGATTTTGCGCCCGTGACTTGACCCCGGAAACCGCGACGCCGCCAGTTTCCACCATCAAATACCCCGCGCCAAAGCGCAAACACACCAAGCCGTCTTTCGCAAACCAAACCGGAAGGCCAACCAAATCTCGATAAAACGCAACGCATTCTTCAAACCGCTCGGTGAATAAAATGATCCCCGGCGTCACAAAACCGATATCACGCATGCTTTATCGCGCCCGCTATCGACAAAACCACTTCCGACAATACGGTTTCGTCCTCATATTCCCCCATCACCCGCATCAGCGCTTCGGTCCCCGATCTGCGGATCAGCAGACGCCCTTTTTCGCCAAACCTTGTCTCACCCGCCGCAATCGCCGCCTTAACTGTGCCAGCCGCCAAAGGATCACCGCCAACAAAGCGCACATTCTCCAGCATCTGCGGCACCGGCTTGAACACATTGGCCAGCGCACTCGCCTTTTTCCCGCTCTCCACCATCGCCGCCAAAAACTGCAGCGATGCAATCAGCCCGTCCCCGGTGGTGACATAATCGGTCATCACAATATGCCCCGACTGCTCGCCGCCCAGATTATAGCCACCGCGCCGCATTTCCTCGACAACGTAACGGTCGCCCACAGCGGTTCGGATCATGCGGATGCCGCGCTTGGCCAGATGCCGCTCCAGCCCCAGATTGGACATCACCGTCGTGACCAGCGTGCTTTTCGCCAACCGCCGCTCATCGGCCCACAACCCGGCAATCAACGCCATGATCTGGTCGCCATCGGCCACTTGGCCCTTTTCGTCCAAAATCATCACCCGGTCGGCGTCGCCATCCAGACAAATCGCCATGTCAGCGCCGTGTTCCAGCACCGTGCGCGAGGCCAAAGCGGTATCGGTCGATCCACAACCCTTGTTGATATTGTACCCATCCGGCTCAACCCCAATCGGAATCACCGTGGCCCCGAGTTCCCACAACACATCGGGCGCGGTGCGGTACGACGCGCCATTGGCGCAGTCGATGACGATCTTCACCCCGTCCAGCCGTAATTTGCGCGGGAATGTCGTTTTGGCAAACTCGATATAGCGCGACCTATCCGCCTGAATCCGGTTCGCCCGCCCGATCTTGTCAGGGTCGTGACTTGGCGGAGTGTCCTCCAGCAAAGCCTCAATTTTCAGCTCGGCCTCGTCGGACAATTTATACCCGTCGGGCCCGAAAAACTTGATTCCGTTGTCCTGATAGGGGTTGTGCGACGCCGAAATCATCACCCCCAAATCCGCCCGCATGGACCGTGTCAGCATCCCAACCGCCGGCGTCGGCACCGGCCCGACCAGGATCACATCCATCCCCACCGCGTTCAAACCGGCCGTCAAAGCGTTTTCCAGCATATAGCCCGAGCGCCGCGAATCCTTGCCGATCACCACCCGATGCGCGTGGTTTTCGCCAAGCCCCAGGAAATACTGCCCAACCGCAATGCCCAGCCGCAGCGCCATCTCGGCGGTCATCGGATAGACATTGGCCGTGCCGCGAATGCCGTCGGTGCCAAACAATTTACGAACCATCATCGCGTTCCTTGCAAAGCCCGCCAAACCGCCACGGCCTGCGCCGTTTCCGCAATATCATGCACGCGGATGATCTGCACCCCCTGGCGCAAGCCTTCCAGCGCCGCCGCAATCGACCCCGGCCCGCGCCGCGACGCGTCCTTTTCGCCGCTCAATGCACCAATGAACCGTTTCCGCGATACCCCCAGCAAGATCGGACAGCCAAGCCCATGAAACAGGCTCAAACCCTGAAGCAGTGCCAGATTATGCGCCAAAGTCTTGCCAAACCCGATCCCGACATCGACGATAATCTTCGCCCGCGAAATCCCCGCCGCCTCGCAGGTCGCAATGCGCTCTTCCAAATGATCGTAAACATCCAACAGCACGTCATCATAGCGCGGATCGTCCTGCATGCCCGCCAGATCGTCGGGGGAATGCATCAAACACACCGCAACCCCAGTTTCCGCCGCCACCGCCAGCGAGCCCAAGTCATGGCTCAGCGCCGACACGTCATTGAAAATTGCCGCCCCCGCCAAAATCGACGCCCTCGCCACGCCCGCTCTGCGGGTATCCACCGAAATCGGAACCTTCAGCCCCGACATCTTTAACCCTGCAACCACCGGAACAACCCGCGCAACCTCGGTCGCTTCATTGACATGATCTGCCCCCGGTCGGGTCGATTCGCCGCCAATGTCGATGATGTCGGCCCCGTAATGCTCCATCGCCAAACCGCGAACCACGGCCTTTTCAACCGTGTGAAACTTTCCCCC
>JANMOK010000032.1:0-1632 GCA_031369165.1 Paracoccaceae bacterium | reverse complement strand
ACATCGGTAACAACGGCTTTGACAATATCACCCTTGGCGAAATCCTTGATCGCCTCTTCGCCCGATTTTTTCCAATCAAGGTCGGACAAGTGAACCATGCCGTCAATGTCGCCATTCAGACCGACAAACAGGCCGAATTCGGTGATGTTTTTGACTTCACCTTCCACAATCGTGCCGGTCGGGTGGTCTTTGGCAAAAGTTTCCCACGGGTTGCCTTGCGTCTGTTTCAGGCCCAGCGACACGCGCCGTTTGGCGGTGTCGATTTCCAGAACCATGACTTCGACTTCCTGGCTGGTCGAAACGATCTTGCCCGGATGCACGTTTTTCTTGGTCCAGGACATTTCGGACACGTGTACCAAACCTTCGACGCCTGCTTCCAGTTCGACGAACGCGCCGTAGTCGGTGATGTTGGTGACGCGGCCGGTATGAACCGATTCCAGCGGGAAGCGTGCTTCGACATCATCCCACGGGTCGGACTGAAGCTGTTTCATGCCCAGCGAAATACGGTGCGTGTCTTTGTTGATCTTGACGACCTGAACCTTGACCGTCTCGCCAATCGCCAGAATTTCTGACGGATGGTTGACTCGGCGCCACGCCATATCGGTGACGTGCAACAGCCCGTCCACACCGCCCAGATCGACGAAAGCGCCGTATTCGGTGATGTTTTTGACCACGCCGTCAACCACATCGCCTTCGGTCAATTGACCAACGATTTCGGCGCGTTGTTCAGCACGCGATTCTTCCAAAATGGCGCGACGTGAAACAACGATATTGCCACGACGACGGTCCATTTTCAAAATCTGGAACGGCTGGATCATGTTCATCAGCGGGCCAGCGTCGCGCACCGGGCGCACATCGACCTGCGAACCGGGAAGGAAGGCAACTGCGCCGCCCAGATCTACCGTAAAGCCGCCTTTGACGCGGCCAAAGATCGTGCCATCGACGCGCTCTTCTTTTTCGTAGGCTTTTTCCAGACGATCCCAGGCTTCTTCGCGCCGGGCTTTTTCGCGGCTGAGCACCGCTTCGCCGCGCACGTTTTCCACACGGTCAAGGAATACTTCGACAACATCGCCAACGGCGATTTCAACGTTCTGGCCGGGGGCAGAGAATTCTTTAACGTCGATGCGGCCTTCCATTTTGTAGCCGATATCGATGATGGCCTGTCCGGCTTCGATTGCTAGAACCGTGCCTTTGACAACAGAACCTTCTTGCGGGGTAATCAGCTCGAACGTTTCGTTCAAGAGCTTTTCAAAATCTTCCATAGATACGGAAGCAGCCATGCGGTATCTCCAATTTCAAGTTACGGGCCAAGCGGTTGGTTCCGCCGGTCTTTGGGTTAATGAATGTCGGCACCCTTGGGTGCGACTGGGGGTCTATAGGCAATTGGGGTGGATCAAGCAAGCGCTGGTTAGCGACGCACCAGCCTGTATCGTCGTGTATGCGTGAATTTGGGCTGCGCCACTTTCCTTTGCCCCAAAGGGTGGAAGGTGGCGCGGGACGCGCCGCATGCGGGGTCTCGGAGCGACAAACTGACCTCCGGGTCAGTCAGGTCTTCTCATGGCGAGTGGCGCAGCGACAAAGCAACCCGGTTTATGCGCCACTGGGTTGCTTCCTTCAGTTTGCAATTTCACG
>JANMOK010000025.1:0-2542 GCA_031369165.1 Paracoccaceae bacterium | reverse complement strand
ATGTATGGCGACAGCCTGATCGCTGCCATCGGCGAGGGTCTTGAAGGGTCGTTCGGAACCCTGCCTGCCGCAGAAGGCGACGGAAACGATGCTTTCGGAACGGTCGCCACGGCAGCCGGGATCGATCCGACCGGCACCTATACCGGCCAAAGCTACGACGCTGCAGCCCTGATCGCCTTCGCGATGCAGAAAAGCGGCAGTGGTGATCGTGCCGGTGTCGCAGCCAACATCATGGACGTGGCCAACGCGCCGGGCGAACTGATCCTGCCGGGCCAACTGGCCAAAGGACTGGAAATCCTCAAGGCCGGCGGCGACATTGACTATGTCGGTGCCACCAACGTGGAACTGATCGGACCGGGCGAAGCTGCGGGCACCTATCGGGAATATGTGGTCAAAGGCGGTGCCTTTGAAACCGTTTCCTACCGCTGACGCCTGAGCGCGAGGCAAGCAGGGCAGCCCGGGCGCAAGTCCGGGCTGCGTTGCCGAAATGACGCCGATGATCCGCGTTGAAAACCTGCACATGCATTTCGGTGGCATCCACGCCGTCGATGGCGCATCTATAGACATTGCAAAAGGCTCGATTACCGGCCTAATCGGCCCAAACGGGGCCGGGAAAACCACATTATTCAACGTCATCGCCGGGGCTTACGCACCCACTTCTGGCCGTGTTTACCTTGATGGCGAAGAAATTACCGGCCTTTCGCCACACGAACTTTTCGCCAAGGGCCTGCTGCGCACATTTCAAATCGCCCACGAATTTTCCACCCTGACGGTGCGGGAAAATCTGATGATGGTGCCCGGCAATCAGGCTGGTGAAACGCTTTGGAATACTTGGTTCAACACGGCCCGCGTTCGCAAAGAAGAAAACGAAACCGCCCGCAAAGCCGACGAAGTGATCGATTTTCTGAACATTAGGCAAGTTGCCGACGAATATGCAGGCAATTTGTCGGGCGGGCAAAAGAAGCTGCTCGAACTCGGCCGCACCATGATGGTCGATGCCAAAATCGTGTTTCTCGACGAAGTCGGCGCGGGCGTGAACCGCACCCTGCTTAACACCATCGGCGACGCGATCCAGCGCCTGAGCCGGGATCGTGGCTATACGTTCTGCATGATCGAACACGACATGGATTTCATTTCGCGCCTCTGCGACCCGGTGATCGTGATGGCCGAAGGGCGGGTTCTGATGCAAGGCACTTCCGCCGAAGTGAAAGCCAACGAACACGTCATCGAGGCCTATCTTGGCACTGGATTAAAAAACAAGGTCACTGCCATATGACCTTCCTTTCAGGCATTTCCATGACGGGCGGCTACGGTACCGCCGACATCCTGCATGACTGCAACATTGCCGTGGACAAAGGCGAAATCGCGGTGATTGTCGGGCCCAACGGTGCGGGCAAATCAACCGCGATGAAAGCGATATTCGGCATGTTGCCGCTGCGCCAAGGCCGGGTCATGTTGGGCGAGCGCAACATTACCAACCTAACCCCCCAGGCCCGCGTCGCTTCCGGCATGGGGTTTGTGCCGCAGAACGCCAATGTGTTCACTTCGCTGACCGTTGAAGAAAACCTCGAAATGGGGGCGTTCATTCGCAAGGATGATTTCAGCGATACGTTACAGCAAGTCTTCCACCTGTTCCCGATCTTGAAAGCCAAACGTCGCCAACCGGCGGGTGAGCTTTCCGGCGGTCAGCGCCAACAAGTCGCCGTCGGGCGGGCGCTGATGACCAAGCCCAGCGTGCTGATGCTGGATGAACCCACGGCAGGCGTTTCGCCCATCGTCATGGACGAACTTTTTGATCGAATCTTGGAAATCGCCAAGACCGGCATCGCCATTCTGATGGTCGAACAAAACGCGCGGCAAGCCCTTAACATCGCTGACAAGGGCTATGTTCTGGTGCAGGGTCGCAACCGATTTACCGACACCGGCGCGGCTTTGCTGGCCAACCCCGAAGTCCGTGCAAGTTTTCTGGGAGGGTGAAATGAAAATACTGCTGGCGGCGCTGCTGGCGCCAAATATTTCATTCGCGCTTGATCTTTCCCTGCCAAACTACAATTGCCAAATGACCGAGCAATGCGCCTTCGCTAAAGGATGCAGCGAAGCCTCGACAATTGTTCGTGTCCGAATGATTGCGGCGGACGCCTATGCCCTTGAAGTGTCCGATACAGGCGAAGGATTCACCGAACCGGTTTTTCGTGAACAACTGGGCGATTGGAACGCCTATTCATTTGACGACCCACCCAGCTTTCGCACCATCTTGGTTGTGAACAAAGACGGCAATGCCAGCCTGACCGCTTTGGGGTCTTTCTTCGACGAAATCGTCTCGCTGCAATATTTTGGAACCTGTGTGGCGGCCCAATGACCGATTTTTTGAACGCAATCGTCTTGTTTTCGAATTTCGTTCTGGTGCCGGGCTTGGCCTATGGCGCGCAGTTGGCTTTGGGCGCGCTGGGCCTGACGATAGTGTTTTCGATCCTGCGCTTTTCCAACATCGCCCACGGCGATCTGATGGCGTTTGGCACCGCGATCGCAATACTGGTCACCT
>JANMOK010000019.1:0-5058 GCA_031369165.1 Paracoccaceae bacterium | reverse complement strand
ATCTGCGCGGCGCGCAGCACGGCCTTGGTCAACACGGCGCCTTGATCCGGTTCATTCTCAATTGACTTCAGAAGTGCGGGTGACACAGAAGTTCCTTTCATGTGAAATAGTATATATACAATATTTCGGATGAAATCAATTCCCAAAACACCAAGGAATGCCATAACCTGCGCGTCATACGGTTCAGGATGCGCATGGACGATGACACAAATCTGGCGATTGCAGCCGCGAAAGGCGACCGGCGGGCGTTTGAACGCTTGTTGACGCGCCACTATGACCGCATATTTCGCGTTGCTTGCCGGGTGACTGGCAGTCGAGCCGAGGCGCAAGATATTGCCCAAGAAGTGTGTGCGGCGCTTCCGGCCAAGTTGAAAGGGTTTCGCGGCGATGCCGCGTTTTCGACTTGGCTCTACCGCGTCGTGTTGAACGCTGGACGAGACCAGCTTCGGCGCAAGGCGGCGCAAGCGCGGATAACCAGCGACTGGGGCAATGTCCAGGTCCTGCACCGCGAAACCGATGCGCAGCGGATGGCGGAACTTGATTGGCTGAACCGGGCTTTGCGGCGGCTGTCCGACGAATTGCGCGAAACTGTGGCGCTGGTTCTGGGTGAAGAAATGTCGCACGCGCGGGCCGGACAAATTTTGGGCCTGTCAGAGGGCACCATTAGCTGGCGGATGAGCGAAGTTCGCAAAGCTTTGAAACTGATGGCGGCCGAGGAGGCGCGCTTCGCATGAGTGACGACCTTGAACGATTGCAGGCTGCGCTGAAACTCGACGCCGCGCAACCCGCGGAAACCGCCAAGTCGCGCGCAATTCTTGCAGGGCTTGAAAGTTTTGACCGTGTTCACCAAGGAATCGATCAAGCGTCGCGTCCTTCTACCAAGGCGCCGCGTTTTGCGTCGCCATTGCAGCAAGGATTGCAGAACATGTGGACGCAAATCACCTCCCGCCCATTCCTTTTGGCGACAACCAGCCTGTGCACAATTGCTTTGGCGGTGGTCATAACCCAACAAAACCGGCCATTGCGGCTGGCACCATTGGGCGACGATGCACCGCTGGCGGCCGATGCCGACATCGCTGCGCCGAAATCCGTAGTGGTCGCCGATGAACGCGCCGATGATTCGGCGCTTTTGAAGGACAAGGCCGAAGAGGAATCGGTCGTCGTCCAAGCCCCAGCCGCCCCGGCACAAGACGCGGCGATGGCATCACCCGATGTGGCGGCAACCGAAGGGCGGTTACGCAGTGAGAATGCCCAAACCTTGGCCCCGGAAGCCGAACAAGGTTTTGCCACAGGTGGTGCGGTCGACAATTTGGCGGCTACAGGACTTGCCGAACCATCGCCGATGCGCGCGACCACATTGCAGGAATCAGACGCCGGACTTTACCAATTGCAGCAAGACGAACCTTCGGGCGACATGTTTGACGGGTCCCCGGTCAATTCGCTGAAAATCACCGCGCTTGAACCGGTTTCAACCTTTTCCATCGATGTCGATACGGCGTCGTATTCCTATGTTCGCTCGGCCCTGCTTGATGGTTATCGACCGCAAGCCGACGCGGTGCGGATCGAGGAACTGGTCAATTATTTCGACTACAACTATCCCAAACCGGCCAATACTGAAGTGCCGTTCCAACCCAGCGTTTCGGTCAGTGCAACGCCTTGGAACCCCGGCACCAAGCTGGTTCACATCGCAATCCAAGGTTACTCTGCCGACGATTCAGGACGAGCACCTGCCAATCTGGTGTTCCTGATCGACACCTCCGGCTCGATGGAAGATGCCAACAAACTGCCATTGCTGGTGCAATCCTTCCGGCTGATGCTGGCCAACCTTCTCCCCGAAGACCGTATCGCGATTGTCACCTACGCGGGAAGCGCTGGGCTGGTTCTGGAACCGACGAAGGTTTCCGACCAGCGCAAGATTCTCGCCAGTTTGCAAAATCTGTCCGCCGGTGGCTCCACAGCTGGGGCCGAAGGGTTGCAACAAGCCTATGCGGTCGCCGAAGACATGGCCGGTGACGGCAGTGCCCGCGTCATTCTGGCGACCGACGGAGATTTCAACGTTGGCATTGCCGACCCGGAAGAACTGAAGAACTTCATAGCCAAAAAACGCGACACCGGCGTTTTCCTGTCAGTGCTCGGCTTTGGGCGCGGCAATTACGACGACGCCACCATGCAAGCCTTGGCGCAAAACGGCAACGGCCAAGCCGCCTATATCGACACGCTCGCCGAGGCGCAAAAGGTGCTGGTCGAAGATGTGGCCGCCACTTTGGTGCCCATCGCCAACGACGTGAAAATACAAGTCGAATGGAACCCGGCCACGGTCGCCGAATACCGTTTGATCGGCTATGAAACCCGGGCCCTGAACCGTGAAGATTTCAACAACGACCGTGTCGACGCGGGTGAGATTGGCTCGGGCCATACCGTGACCGCCCTTTACGAAATCACCCCCGTCGGTTCCGGCGCGGTGATGACGGATGACTTGCGGTATGAATCCGCAGCGGCAGCACCGGAAACCAATTTCACCAGTGAACTTGGTTTCCTGAAACTGCGCTTCAAACTGCCCGGCGCTTCTACCAGCCAATTGATCGAAACCCCAATCACGCCGGATCGGGTGGATATCGCGTTACAAGAAACCGCTTTCGCCGCCGCTGTGGCGGGCTTTGGTGAACTTTTGCGCGGCACTCAGGCGTTGGGCGATTGGTCCTACGACGACGCGCAAACCCTCGCCCAATCGGCGCGTGGCGAGGATACATTCGGCTATCGCGCCGAATTCATCCGATTGATTAGTTTGGCCAAGGCGGCGCAATAAACAAAAAGCGGCCCGCATTTGCTGCGGGCCGCCCAATTCTCGGCGACGATTAAGCCGCTTTCTTCTCGATCAGTTTCGCGCTGGAAATCTCGATCTTGCGCGGTTTCAGTGCTTCGGGCACTTCGCGTACCAGATCGATATGCAGCAGGCCGTTTTCAACCACGGCTCCAACGGCTCGCACATGGTCGGCCAGTTGGAAATGTTTCTCAAACGCCCGACCGGCAATGCCGCGATGTAGATAAGAAACCTTATCTTCATCGGCTTTCTTGCCGGTCACAACCAGCACGCCGTCGCGGCCTTCAATGGCCAGTTCGGCCTCGGTGAACCCGGCCACCGCAATGGTAATGCGATAGGCGTCTTCACCTGTTTTTTCGATGTTGTAAGGCGGATAGGTCGTGGCGCTGACGTCGGCGTTCGACACGCTGTCAAACAGTGAGGCAAGGCGGTCAAAGCCAACAGTAGAACGGTATAAGGGTGTAAGGTCAAACGTGCGCATTGGATCCTCCATAAGAAGCGACACATGAATGCGACCCTCCATCACGGACGGGTCATCAATCTTGCCGGCCCCGACAATCGGCGACCGGCTCAACCAAATTTAGGTGCGTTTAACGCAAATTCAAGGTCAACAACCCAAGGCGTTACCGCCGCCAATACAACGGTATTTTAGTCGCGACCCAATTGTTCTGCCAAGGAAATGCCGGGTTTGCGCGAGACAAATACAGGATTGAGCTGCTTGAGCTGGTCAATCAACGAATCAAGGGTTCCGTCCAACGCCACCGCAAGGGCAACTTTTTCGCCGTGCAATTGCGCCATCGCCGATATAATCGATGCAATTCTTGGCCGGGCGTTGGTCGTAACGAAAATCGGCGATCCCGAAGCGCCGAAATTTACCGAGCAGGTCAGAACCAAGACATCGACTTCCTTGTTCAAAATCGTGCAGGCTTCTTGAATCGACGGAACTTCGGAACGGTTTTGCGCGTAAGAAACGACGGAAACAACGTCTCCTATTTGGGGTGAATAATAGCGGTCAAACGGGTGAATATTGCTTGTTACCGGCTGGTCCAGTTCGATCAAAGCCAGGTCGTGTGAAATACGTGCATCGCTGTCGCCCCTGGCATGCACATATTCGGGGTCAATCAAAATCCGCCGGGCCGAGCGCACCGATTGGGCCGTGCCATCGTGCCAGCCAGCAACAAAGCGCACCGTCGAGGTATCAACCCGGCGTCCGCTTGCACGGTCAAAAAAACAATGCGCGGCAGTCAACACAAGTTGCGGCTCGATCACTGCACCGGTGCAAAAACCGGAGTTGCCGATATTGACGCGCCCGACGGCGGCCCACAACTGCGCCTCGTCGGGACGATCAAGCTTGCGCAGCGGTGTTTCCTGGGCATGCGCCATATTGCCACAAACCAGAAATATAATGGCCAGCAGGATGCTTTTCATAGGTCACCAAATGTCGGCTTATTCAGGCAATTCTATGGCAAAGCCGCGCAATTTTTCGGGCCGCTTTCCACCTGTCACCCAGTCCAAAAGTTCGACGGTGTGAATCACCGGCACTTTCGTTCCCGCCGCAATTTGCATCATGCAGCCGATGTTCCCCGCGGCAATTATTTGTGGCGTCACAGCTTCCAGCGTTGCAACTTTTCGTCGACGCAATTCGCCGGAAATTTCCGGCTGCAAAAGATTGTAGGTTCCCGCCGAGCCGCAACACAGATGTGCATTGTTCGGTTCAACCACAACGAAACCCGCTTTCGCAAGTAAATCAACGGGTTCGTGGCGCACCTGCTGGCCATGCTGCAGCGAACAGGCCGAATGGTAGGCAACCCGGATGTTCGAATTCGCCGCAACAGACAGGTCCAACTGCGATGCGAATTCGGTCACATCCTTGGTGATTTTTGCAACCCTCAGCGCTTTTGCCGCCAATTCGGTATCGCGAAAAATAAGGCCATAGTCTTTGATTACGGTCCCGCAACCCGAAGTATTGACGACAATCGCATCCAGCCCGCGACCGTCAATTTCCGCAAACCACGCTTCGACATTTTTTTCGGCGGCCTTGCGGCTTTCAGAACTTCGACCCAGATGCAGCGACAAAGCCCCGCAACAACCTGCACCTTTAGCGACAACCACGTCGCAGCCGTGGCGTGTCAAAAGGCTGATCGTCGCGTCGTTGATTGCCGTGTCCAATACTTTCTGCACGCAGCCCGTCAACAGGGTGACCCTAAATTTCTTCTCGCCGACCGCCGGGAAGACTT
>JANMOK010000420.1:0-2756 GCA_031369165.1 Paracoccaceae bacterium | reverse complement strand
GGGTGACGCGGGACAAGTGGGTTGCTCAGGCCAAGAAACTGGCAAAGGGCTGAATTAGATTTGGTTTAGGCCCGGCAAAAACGCCGGGTTTGGGAGTTGTACGATATGCTGGCGGATAAAGACCGGATTTTCACCAACCTCTATGGCATGCACGACCGGTCTTTGGCTGGGGCGAAGAAGCGTGGGCATTGGGATGGCACGGCCAAGATCATCGCCAAGGGACGCGACTGGATTGTCGACGAGATGAAAAAATCCGGGCTGCGCGGGCGTGGCGGGGCCGGGTTTCCGACTGGGCTGAAATGGTCGTTCATGCCGAAAGTATCGGACGGGCGCCCGTGTTATCTGGTGGTCAATGCCGACGAATCTGAACCCGGCACCTGCAAGGACCGCGAGATCATGCGGCACGATCCGCATACTTTGGTCGAAGGCTGCCTGATTGCCGGTTTCGCCATGGGGGCAAATGCGGGGTATATTTACATTCGCGGCGAATTCATCCGCGAGCGCGAGGCGGTGCAGCGGGCGATTGCCGAGGCCTATGACGACGGATTGCTGGGCAAGAACGCGGCGGGTTCGGGTTGGGATTACGAGTTGTACCTAAGCCACGGTGCCGGGGCCTATATTTGCGGCGAGGAAACCGCGCTGCTGGAAAGCCTTGAGGGCAAAAAGGGCATGCCGCGGATGAAGCCGCCGTTTCCGGCGGGATCGGGGCTTTATGGCTGCCCGACGACGGTGAACAATGTCGAGTCGATTGCTGTTGCGCCGACGATCTTGCGGCGTGGGGCGGAATGGTTTTCGTCGTTCGGGCGGCCCAACAATGTCGGCACCAAGGTGTTCGCCATTTCGGGGCATGTGAACAACCCCTGCGTGGTTGAGGAATCGATGTCGATTAGTTTGAAAGAGCTGATCGATACGCATTGCGGCGGCATATGTGGCGGCTGGAAGAACCTGAAGGCGGTCATTCCCGGTGGCGCTTCGGTGCCGTTGCTGCCGGCCAAGATTGCCGAAGAGGCGATCATGGATTTCGACTGGCTGAAGGAACAAAGGTCGGGGCTGGGAACGGCGGCAGTGATTGTGATGGATCAATCGACCGACGTGATCAAGGCGATCTGGCGGCTGTCGAAGTTTTACAAGCACGAGTCTTGCGGCCAGTGCACGCCCTGCCGCGAAGGCACCGGCTGGATGATGCGGGTGATGGACCGGCTGGTGACCGGCGAGGCGGCGGTTGAGGAAATCGACATGCTGCTGGATGTGACCAAACAGGTCGAAGGCCACACGATTTGCGCGCTGGGCGATGCCGCTGCCTGGCCGATCCAGGGGCTGGTGCGGCATTTCAGGGACGAGATTGAGGACCGGATCAAGGCGAAGCGGGTGGGTCGAGCGATGGCAGTGGCAGCGGAGTAGCTTCACAGCACATGCTTGGCTGAAACATCATGAAACATTGCCAGCGTTGCCGTTACAACCGTTCCGCGCGCGTTCCGGGTCAAATACGCCGCGAAACGCTGGGAATTACCGGGTTCTCACGCTGAATATTCGCCCGCCGTCCGGCTGCATCCCGCGCATTTCGTCAGTGCACGCAAAGTTGCATGGCACCTGTCGCAGGCAATTGGCAGAATGTCGGGCAAGTTCTGGCATTCATGGATTGGATTGAAATGGCACTCGGATTTCAACTTAGGGGTTTAACCCCGGTGGTTTTGTTGCTGTGCGCAGGCCTTGCCCTGCCAACGGCGGCCCAGGTGCCGTTGGCCGAAGAGGCGCATATCAACGAATCTTTGTTGGCAGTCGCGGTTGCAGACAAGGTTCGCCACACCTGCCCGAACATGTATGCGCGGATGGTGACGTTTTACTTCAAAGCCAAGGCTTTGGAAAAATATGCCCGCAAATTGGGCTATACCGAAGTAGAAGTTGAGGCGTTTTTGGATGACAAGGCGGAAAAGGCCCGGGTCAATGGCTTGGCGCAGGCCTATATGGCCGAGCGTGGGGTGATTGAAGGCGATGTCGAGAGTTATTGCCAGCTTGGGCGGGCGGAAATCGAAGCGGGAAGTCTGATTGGGTCGTTGCTGGGCGAGAAATGAGGGCTGGAATGACTCGGCGCGCGCGTGGACAAGGACGCCAAAGCTGCTGGGCCATTGCGATTTAGGTTGGATTTCGCCGCGATTTCGACTTTAAGAAACCATGGTTTCTGGAGGTCGGCGTTATGTGCCATTCCCACTATTCTTTCGAGCCAAAATTGGCATTGCGCGAGACGGAATCGCGACTGGCCTCGTTTGAACCGGGGCGGCAATGGAAAGAAGTATTCGCGCCCATGATCAAGGCCTTGCGGGCGCTGTGGCAGTTGAATAAACCCGTTGCCAGCGCGGCGGAGATCACGGAATGAGCAATCTGAAAAAGATCAACATCGACGGCACCGAGATTGAGGTCGAGGGGGCGTTGACGATCATTCAGGCTTGCGAAATTGCCGGTGTCGAGATTCCGCGGTTTTGCTATCACGAGCGGCTGACGATCGCCGGCAATTGCCGGATGTGTCTGGTCGAAGTTGTCGGCGGGCCGCCAAAACCGACGGCGTCTTGTGCGATGCAGGTCAAGGATTTGCGACCCGGGCCAGAAGGCCAAGCGCCGATGGTGAAAACCAATTCGCCGATGGTGAAAAAGGCCCGCGAAGGGGTGATGGAATTCCTGCTAATCAACCATCCGTTGGATTGCCCGATCTGCGATCAGGGTGGTGAATGCGACTTGCAGGATCAGGCGATGGCTTATGG
>JANMOK010000389.1:0-2545 GCA_031369165.1 Paracoccaceae bacterium | reverse complement strand
CCTGCGCCGCCGCCGCCGCTTGCGTCTCGGTCGCAGCCACCGCCTCACGCGCGGCATCCACCTGCGCCTGCAAATCCGCCGGACGCCCGCGCGGACGCGATGCCGCAACCGGCGCCATCGCCGATTGCTCGTCCACCGCCTCGGGCACAATCTCGGTCGTTGCCTCTTCCGGCGCCTCGGCAGGTTGCGGGTCTTCTTCAACCACCACATCCACCACCTCTTCCGGTACCGCCTCTTCCACCACGGTCTCCGCAGTCACCGCATCATCGGGCTGGGGCGCAGTAGATTGCGTGTCGATCCTTGGCGCGTCCGAGGCCACATCCTGTGGCGAGGGTTCATTTGGCATCACCGTCGCGCTCGGCGCATCGTTGCCAATCGCCACCGGCTCCACCAGACTTTCGCCCAACGGTGCTGCATCCTCGGCCACAACATCCGGCTGCACCGGCGTCTCGACGACCGGCGCATCCAATGCCTGCACCCCACTCACATCGGGCCGAACATCGGGCTGGGTCGGCGTATCGGGATTGTCAGCGGCCAACACCTCAGGCGCAACTTCCGCCTCGGGTGTCACCGCGTCGGAAGCCGCCACCTCCGGCTCGGGCAATGCTTCGGGGTCAACCCTTGGCACATCGGGCGCGGCTGACGCCGCCGCATCAAACTCATCGGCCGAAATCAACGACACTTCAGCCACCAGAATTGGCGTGGCATCGCTGGCGGCAAACAGAGACCCGCTGAGCAACAGCAACAGGATCAGCGCCAGATGCATTCCGCCCGAAATGGAAGCGCCCTGTTTCATCCCACACGCGGCCTATTGCCCGCCGTCAAACGTCGGCCCGCCACCATCGGTGACCAACCCGATCGAGTTAAAGCCACCGGCGTTCAACGCCCCCATTACCTGCATCACCGTCTCGTAGGGAATCGAGCCATCGGCCCTAAGAAACACCTTGTCATTGTTCCGCTCCGCCGCAATTGCCGTCAGCTTGGGGATCAGATCAACCAAAGCAATCTCGGTATTCTGCAACATCACCGTCCCGTCCGCCGTCAATGCCAGCGTCAGCGGTTCCTCCTGTTCGGTCGGCAAAGCCGTCGCCGCCGTTTTCGGCAATTCGATCGGCACACCCACGGTCAGCAAGGGTGCGGCGACCATGAAAATGATCAGCAACACCAGCATGACATCGACAAACGGCGTCACGTTGATCTCCGACATCGGCTTGTGCCCGGCAGACCGGCGCAACCGCCCCGAACGCTTGGCCTGACCAATGGTTCCCGCCCCCATCTCAGCCCCCCGCGCTTTCGACCTGACGCGACAGGATCATCGAAAATTCGTCGGCAAACCCCTCGTATTCACCCGACAATTTATCGGCGTCCCCACTCAACTTGTTGTAGAATATAACCGCCGGAATCGCTGCCAACAGCCCCAAAGCCGTGGCCACCAATGCCTCGGCAATCCCCGGCGCAACCACCGCCAAATTGGTACTTTGTTGCGCCGCAATCTCCTCAAAGGCGTTCTTGATGCCCCAAACCGTGCCAAACAGCCCCACAAACGGCGAAATCGAGCCGACCGTCGCCAAAAACGTCAGCCCGCGGTTCAACTCGTCGCTCTGCCGCCCCAAAGCCACGTTCATCGCCCGGTCGATCCGCGCCTGCGCCCCGGTAATCATCGCACCGTCCTGCCGATGCGAGCGCCGCCATTCCGCCATACCGGCAACGAAAATCTTCTCAGAAGAAGACTCCGGCTCCTTGCCGATACGGTCATACAAGGTATCCAGCGGCTGACCTGACCAGAAATCCTCCTCGAACTCCTTGGTTTCAGACCTTGCCGCCCGATAATTGATGAATTTCTGGATGATGATCGCCCACGACCAGAAACTGGCCGCTGTTAAAATCAACATCACAATCTTCACGACAAATGTCGCGCGGATGAACAGCGCTAACAGCGAAAAATCGACCTGTTGCGCCGCCGCAAGCGTTTCTGCTTCCATTAGCTGCTCTCTCGAATGCCCATAACCGCTCTCAAGTGGCGATTTCGGGCCACTTCTAGCTTATTTTGACGCCGTTGTGGAGCGTTTCCTTGGCCAAGTCTACCCGATGCGGCATCAAGGCGCGTTCACGTTAAGGCGAGAGCGGATATCTGCCGGAATCCGCCCCGCTTTCCCTTGCAAATCAAGGCAAACCAGCGTCACACGCGCCTGAAATATAGTGACATCTTGGCGGCGGATGCTCTGGTCCATCTCGATCCGCACCCCACTCACCTCACGCACGCTTGTGCGCACTTCCAGCACATCGTCAAACTTGGCCGCTTGCAAATAATCTGCCTCCACCCGCCGCACGGCGAAAAACATTCCCGCCGCCCGCAAGGCAAGCTGATCAATCCCCAATTCCCGAATAAACTCCGACCGCCCACGCTCAATAAACTTCAAATAATTGGCGTAATACACGATCCCCGCCAAATCGGTGTCTTCGTAATAGACGCGGAGCTGAAAAGAATGTGGGGGCGTCATCGGCCAAGTTACCAAAACGGTTCACAAATAGGACTTAATCGCCT
>JANMOK010000344.1:0-4451 GCA_031369165.1 Paracoccaceae bacterium | reverse complement strand
TGCCAGATCATGGAAGGCGAGTTCCTGGTCACCAAGGACGGCGAGCAGTTCCAGGCCAAGGCGGGCCATGTCTTCTCTTGCGTGATTGGCACGGTCGAGGCGGACAAGAACGAGGGTGCCACAACAGCGATCATGCGGGTGATCGACCTGCTGGCCGCTTGACGAACCTTGCGTGGCGCATACGGCGACTTTTCAAAGGCCACGCCGGAACCATTTCTTCGGCGTGGCCATATCTTTTGCTGCATCGCGGCCAGAACGGCGAAAATCAGGGGCACATTGGCTAGCGGCTTAGACTCGCCACCAGTTCGACATGCCCGGACCAGCGAAATTGGTCCACGACTTGAATCCAGTCGATCGAAAACCCCTTGGCGGCCAGCAATTTCGCATCGCGGGCAAAGGTGGCCGGGTTGCAGGAAACATAGGCAACTTTCAAGACGTTCGACAGGCCGATCTGTTCGCATTGCGCCAAAGCCCCTGCCCTTGGCGGGTCTAGAACAACTGCGTCAAACCGGTTCAGTTCGGCGGCGATCAACGGCCGCGCGAACAAATCACGAACTTCGTGCGTGACCAGTTTCAGGCCAATCGCCTGCCGCCAACCCTTGTCCATCGCCGCCAGCATTGCGGCATCGCTTTCAACCGCGTGCATCTCGGCATTTTCGGCCAAAGGCAGGGTGAAGGTGCCGCAGCCAGCGAACAGGTCGGCGATTTTCCTGGCGTGTTGCGTCACCTCGCAAACAGCGGCAACCAAGGCTGCCTCGCCATCTGCGGTCGCTTGGGCGAATGCGCCGGGCGGCGCGGCGATACTGGCGCGGCCATAACGTCGCAAAGCCGGGCGGGCGGCGGCGATGACCTCGTCGTTCCAGGTCAGGCGCGGAAAGTCGTGTTTCATGGCGATTGATATGGCATTGGCGCGAGCTGCGACGTCCAACTCTTTGCCCTGCGAAACAGCCACATCGACGCCGGTATCACAGAGCGAGACGCTGATGCGGACCGGCGTGGTTCGGGTCGCACCGATGCGGGTCAGCGCTGCCAGCGCGGGCAGGACCAACAAAAGTTCCGGTGCAACAACATGGCATTCGTCTATCGGAATGATCAAATCCGAAGCCCGGCCATAAAACCCGACCTGGACGGTCTTTTTGGTCCGCCGCCCGGCAAAAACCGCCCGGCGGCGGCTTTTTGGCGGGGATATGACAGGTTTTCGCAAGTTGGCGGCCAGCCCTTGCGCGGCTAATCCGCGGACGACAGTCCCGACTTTCCAGTTTGCCAGAAAATCATCCGAGGTGTGTTGCAACGAACATCCCCCGCACTGCCCGAAATGTTTGCAGATTGGCGTCACCCGGTCTGGCGAAAGCGCCAGTAATTTGGAACGTTCCAAATTCCCATCGACCAGTTCGCCTGACACCACTTCGCCGGGCAATGTGAAGGGCACAAAAACCTCGGCATTCGGCCCATGCGCGATGCCGTCACCTTCCATACCCAACCGGTCGATTGTCAATTCCATGACAGGACTTAGCGCGCCAATGGCAATTCGGCCAGCAAAAGCCGAGCGCATTTCTGCAGTTTCGACTGGAAAAGTTCGCGTGAACGCCTAAGTATTGGCCGCAAACGCAAGAGGAAGCAAAATGACCACCAACCCAATCGCCGCTGGAACCAAAGTTGGTCACATTCATCTCAAGGTCGCCGACCTGGACCGCGCTATCGCATTCTATTCCGGCGTGCTGGGCTTTGAATTGCAGCAGCGCTATGGCCCGCAGGCCGCATTCCTGTCGGCAGGCGGTTATCACCATCACATCGGCCTAAACACCTGGGAAAGTCTGGGGGGCACACCGCCCGCGAGCGGTACAACCGGGTTGTATCACACGGCGTTTCTGTACCCGACGCGGGCCGACCTGGCTGATGCCCTTCGACGGGTTATAAATGCCGGTATTCCCATCGATGGCTCCGCAGACCACGGCGTTTCAGAGGCGATATACTTGCGAGACCCCGATCAAAACGGGGTCGAACTGTATTGGGACAAGGCCGAAAAGGACTGGCCGCGCGACGCAACCGGAAAATTGAAAATGGTCAACTCGCGTTTGGATTTGGATGAATTGCTGAAGCAGTGAAGGTTTGCGGGGCGCTTGCGTACGCCGTTTCAGGCGGAAGATCAGAATTGTGATACGCCGTCAATTCGATAGCAAATGTTGATTTACGCCACCCGGCCCACCGATCAAAGGACGTGCTTCATTCAGCTGCATCGACCCCAATAAACCCGCCCGATTGGCGCCCCCAAAAGCCAGCATAAAGGCCACGTTTCGCCAAAAGCAAGGCATGGCTGCCTTCTTCGACAACCTTTCCGCCATCCATAACAATGATCCGGTCCATTGCAGCAATCGTTGACAGCCTGTGGGCGATTGCGATCACGGTTCGTCCCTGCATTTCCCGAGTTAGCGCATCCTGAATTGAGGCTTCGACTTCGCTGTCAAGTGCCGAGGTCGCTTCGTCCAACACCATGATCGGCGCGTTTTTCAAAATCGCCCGCGCCAAGGCAATCCGCTGCCGTTGTCCACCGGAAAGTTTAACACCGCGTTCACCGAGATGGGCCTCATAGCCCGTACGGCCCTTGAAATCGCGAAGCCCGAGGATGAAGTCGTGCGCCTCGGCACGGATTGCGGCGGCGATCATCGCCTCATCACTCGCATCCGGGTCACCGTAAAGAATATTGTCGCGGGCCGACCGGTTAAACATCGCGGTTTCTTGTCGAACCATCGCGATCTGTTTGCGTAAATGGTCTTGCGGCAATTGGCGAATGTCGACGCCATCCAGCGAAATTCGTCCTTCCGTCACGTCGTAGAGGCGAAGCAAAACCGCCGCTGCCGTAGATTTTCCGGCACCCGAACGCCCAACCAGCCCAACTTTTTCACCCGCACGGACGTGCAGCGAAAATCCGTTCAGCGCGCCAGCGCCAACTTTGCCGTAGTTAAACCAGACGTCGTCAAATCGAATGTCGCCCAACGACCGCGGCGTGCGCCCAACGCTGGCGACATCGCGGATACCGTGTGGAACCGTCAGGGTTTTGACCCCATCTTCAATCTCGCCAATATTGGAGAAAATGCCGACAGCGGTGAACGAAACCCATCCGGTCATCTGGCTGATCCGAGTGGAAATCAGTCCGGCCATGGCAATATCGCCCGCACTGGCGGTGCCTTCCGCCCATATCCACAATGCACCGCCAATCATCAGCACCGGCAACAGCCCGGCCAGCGTCATCAGGTTGAAGCGAAACCAGGTCGAAACGCGGCCAAAATCGATTGAGGT
This sequence comes from Paracoccaceae bacterium, assembly GCA_031369165.1. GTDB lineage: Bacteria > Pseudomonadota > Alphaproteobacteria > Rhodobacterales > Rhodobacteraceae > JANMOK01. The sequence goes on along the minus strand of JANMOK010000344.1, from coordinate 1,154 downwards.
CGCGCGAAATGTCCGCATGGCATCCAGTGCCGCCTGATCCTCGCGGCCGGTGCGGGCAAACAATTTGACCGTGGCGATGTTGGTGATCGTGTCCACCACCTGCCCGGTGACAACGGCGCGCGTGGCCGCCCGAGCTTTGGAAACTTCGCGGATTCTTGGCAGATAGTGGCGAATGAAAAATACATAAACTACCAGCCAGATTGCCAATGCCACCGCCAGTCGCCAATCAATGCTGCCAAAAAGGGCAAATGCTCCGGCAAGTGTGGCCAGCGAAAAGGTCACCACATTGACCAGCTCCATCGCCACGTCGGTGACGGCGCGAGAGACTTGCATCTGCTTTTGGCTGATCCGGCCGGCGAAATCATCCTCAAAGAAACTCAGCGCCTGCCCCATTGTGTGGCGATGGATGCGCGACAGGACCAGCGGCGTCAGGTTTGGTCCGATGGTCAATGCCGTCATCGCCGCGTTCAGGCCCATGATTACCGGGCGCAGGATCACGAAAAACCCCGCCATCGCAAGCAGGACAGCCCAATTGTCGGCGAAGTATCGTCCAGGTTCGCTGGCCAGGGCGTCGTCGATGACCCAGCCCAGCATAAACGCGCCCGCTACCTCGGCCAGCCCCTGCGCCACGCCGGTCAGCAGCGACAGCGCCATGACGTTCCAAGACCCCGACAGGCCCCAGCGGATGAAGCCTGTCAGCGATGTTGGCGGCGGCCCGTTGGCGGGGGCAAAGGCGTCGATCAGGTCGGCGAAACCTTTCATTCAGCAGCCACCGTTTCCTCATCTTCCGGGTCGTCGCCGGCAATGAACCCGCCCGACTGCCGGTTCCAGAAACCGGCATAAAGCCCGTCCTGTGCCAGCAATTGCGCGTGGCTTCCGTGTTCGGCAATCCGCCCGTTATCCAGAACAATGATCCTGTCCATATGCGCAATGGTAGACAACCTGTGAGCTATGGCAATAACTGTCTTGCCCCGCATCACGCCATAGAGAGTATCTTGAATCGCGGCTTCGACTTCCGAGTCCAGCGCCGAAGTCGCTTCGTCCAGCACTAGAATTGGTGCGTCTTTCAATATCACCCGCGCCAGAGCTACCCGCTGCCGCTGACCGCCCGACAGTTTCACCCCACGTTCGCCGACATAAGCTTCATAGCCGGT
>JANMOK010000276.1:0-3071 GCA_031369165.1 Paracoccaceae bacterium | reverse complement strand
GTTCTGGCACCATGTGCGAAGCTGGTGGGAAATCCGGCAGGCGCCAAACGTAAAACTGATTCATTTCAATGAATTGAAACGCGATCTTGAAGGCAATGTGCGCACAATTGCCGAATTCCTGGGCATGGAAAAATCTGAGCGCATATTACGAAAAGTGACCAGACACTGCACCTTTGACTGGATGAAAGCCCATTCAGAACTGGTGACGCCGGGAGGCGGGACCAGCTGGACCGGCGGGGCCGATACTTTCATCTACAAAGGCACCAACGGGCGCTGGCGGGATGTGCTGTCGGCGGGCGAGGTGGCGGCATATGAGGCGCGGGCATTAGCCGAGCTGGGGCCGGAATGTGCGGCTTGGCTGGCGGGAGAAAATGTCGCTGCGGGCGGGATGAAGTGATACTGTTTTGAGCTAATCGTCGGATTCGCAATTGGGAGATAAACTCTTGCCAGCAACTGCAAACGTGAATTGGCCAACCAAGACCCGCGAGATGCAAAATTTCATCATGGATTCGACCTTGTGGAACGATTTCAAGTTCCGCGACGATGACATCGTCATCGCCACTTGGGCCAAGTCGGGCACCACCTGGATGCAGCAGATCGTGGCGCAACTGATTTTCAATGGTGCCGAAGGCGTTGAGTTTTCCAGGCTGTCGCCTTGGGTTGATATGCGCATCACGACACCCGAGGACTTTGCCGCGCTTGAGGCGCAGTTGCACCGGCGGTTTGTCAAGACCCACCTGCCGGCTGATGCGCTGGTGGTGTCGCCGAGGGCCAAATACATTTATGTCGGGCGGGACGGTCGAGACGCGGCGTGGAGTCTGTTTAACCATAAGGTCAACATGACGGACAGTTTTTTGGATTTGGTCAACGGCGTGCCGGGCCGGGTCGGACCGCCGATGGAGCGCGGTGCGGATAATGTGCGTGATTTCTACCGCGACTGGCTGGCGCGCGACGGCTATCCGGTGTGGTCTTTCTGGGAGAATGTCCGCTCATGGTGGGCAATTCGTGGTCTCCCGAATGTAAAACTTGTGCATTTCAACGATATGAAGGCCGATCTTGCCGGGGCGATCCGCGAGATAGCAGATTTTTTGCAAATCGAGCCGGACGCCGCTGGCTTTGCGAAAATCCGTGAGCACTGCGGTTTTGACTATATGAAAGCCCATGCCGAGCTTGCGGCCCCCAACGGTGACACGGTGTTCAAGGGCGGTGCCAGGACATTCATCAACAAGGGAACCAACAATCGCTGGCGGGATGTGCTTTCGGCGGACGAAGTGGCGGAATATGAGGCAAAGGCGCTAGCCGAGTTGGGGCCGGAGTGTGCTGCTTGGCTGGCGGGAGGTAACGCCTAGGCGGGCGGACGAAAGCAATAGTCGTGAGGCAATTTTCGGAATTGCAATTTGGGAGGATCAACACATGTCAGCAACTGCAACCGTGAACTGGCCGGCCAAGACCGGCGAAATGCACAATCACCACATGGATTCAACGCGCTGGAACGATTTCAAATTCCGTTGCGACGATGTCGTGGTTGCCACTTATGCCAAGTCCGGCACGACGTGGATGCAGCAGATCGTGGCGCAATTGATCTTTGGCGGCCCTGATGTGCTGCATGTGCACGAATTGTCGCCCTGGGTCGATTTGCGGATCATTCCGCAAGAAGTGATTGACGGTCTGGAGTCGCAGGTGCATCGCCGGGTGATCAAGACCCATCTGCCGGTTGAGGCTTTGGTTTTTTCGCCGAAAGCCAAATACATCTACATCGGCCGCGATGGGCGCGATGCCGCGTGGAGCTTGTTCAACCATCACGCCAATGCGACCGATGGTTATTTCGAAGCCTTCAATGAAACGCCGGGTCGGGTGGGTCCGAGGCTGGAACGCGGGTCGGCGGATGTGCGCGATTTCTATGCGGGCTGGTTTGGCGGTGATGGCTTTCCGTACTGGCCGTTCTGGGGCAACATCCGATCATGGTGGGAAATCCGCGACCTGCCGAACGTGAAACTGATGCATTTCAATGACATGAAGGCCGATCTGGCCGGATCGATCCGCGAGATTGCCGATTTTCTGGAATTGCAGCCGGACGCGGCACGCTTTCCCGACATCGTTGAGCACTGCACGTTTGACTGGATGAAATCGCACGCCGAATTGGCAGCGCCTCTCGGCGGTATCATGTGGAACGGCGGGGCCGGAACTTTCATCAACAAAGGCACCAATGGGCGCTGGCGGGACGTATTGTCGGCGGAAGAAATGGCCGCTTATGAAGCACGGGCGTTGGCGGAGCTGGGGCCGGAATGTGCGGCGTGGTTGGCGGGAGGAAATGTCGCTGGGGGCGGTGCATGATAAAACTGCTCAATGTGAAATCCTGTTTGGCATTTCCGGGTATAGACGGACGCCTGCAACCGGTCTGGTAAAATGGAGGGAAGCGATGCACCTGTTTCGAACTTTGTCGGCAGCGATTACCGTTATGCTGGCCGCTACGCCGAACGTGCGGGCGGGCGAGATATCTGATTTGATCGCCTCCAAAGGGTTGCAGGCAGCAACTTTGCGGTTGGCAAGCCCTGCCAATGACGAAGAACGCTTCCTTGCCGGCGGGGTGTTGTTTCTGCGCGCAATTGAGAAGACGTTTCAGCGCCGTTGGTCGATGGGGTTGACCGAGATGGCCGGTCCGCTGCCGATCTTGCGCATGGATCTGCCGCCCAACCGCAACCCCGAGCCATTTGCCCCCGATATTGCTGAACAGATATTCACCTTGGTGATCACCGACATGGCCAAGTCTCGCGTGCCACTTGATGCGATTCAGGGCGATTTCGCCACCGAACTGTCGCTGAATGATCTGTGGTTCGACGTCAATTCCAGCACGACGCGCGACGCGGGCGAGGGCCTAGCGTTGCTGCTTGGCCTTGCGCGAACGATGACCGAAGATGGTGTCGAAGTGTCGTCGCGCGTCGTGCGGTTCGACCGCGCCGATGCCGAATGGCTGGCCGCCTATACCCATCTGCTGGCTGGGCTTGGTCACGTCGTGCTGGCATATCACCCGCAACAGGCGGTGGCCCGCGTCGTGGCAACCAGCGACCAGC
>JANMOK010000072.1:0-5092 GCA_031369165.1 Paracoccaceae bacterium | reverse complement strand
GTTGCGCCGGGCCTGGTGGCCGAGAACGTGAATGGCCCGCCCGAAACTTCACAAACCCATAGTGTCCGCATGAATTTGAGGCCCGCCAACCTGCCCAGGTTGTTGGTATGCCATTCCCGCAACTGCGGGTTCTCGGACATCGCGCCGACAATTGGGTTCTTCACGATGGCGTCGCTGAAGTGATCCACCACCGCCGCAATGGCGAAAACGCCGCCAAGCCGCTCGTACAGGCTGTCCCCGGACATGGCCGACTCCTCCTGCGCGTTGGCATGATCCGCATTGGCCAAAATGACGACCGGGACGGCAATAAGCGCCAGCCCCGTGAGTGCATTTCGTCTGGTGAAAGAAATCGAAACAGCCTTTTCCACGACAAATCTCCTTTGCTTCGAGGGGCCAGTGTGGCAACGCGCTTCAGGCAAAGAAGTTCCGGAATGCCCGGCACTATTTGCTTATTGAAAAAGGGTTCATCGGCGGTACCGGGCCATGGTCGACGCCGCACGCTTCCAACCCCCCAATTCTGCAGAAACCGGCGCCAACTTGCAGGTTCCAACCACCCCGGCGGCACAAAATCGCCTGACTTGGGAACGACACGTTTGCCGATGGAACGCAACCTGTTTGGTCGCGTTGTTAGGGAGAGCAATGCTGCTCTTGATTGACCTGAGGAGACTATCGAGATGAACAAGATGAACCATGCAATGCACTCACAGCTGGTCGACAATGAACTCATCGAGTCGAACCTGCTTGACGCCGTCATCTATGGTGCTGACGACGCGAAAGTCGGCACTGTATCGCATCTGCACGGCTTGGGAGCGACCGCCGAGGTGATCGTCGACGTCGGCGGCTTTCTTGGCTTGGGCACCAAGCCGGTCGCATTGCCGAGCAGCGAGTTGACCTTTATGCGCGACGAAGACGGCGTCGTTCATGCGACAACCAACTGGACGAAAGAGCAGATCAAGGCGCTGCCTGAGCATCATTTCTGATCCTTGGCGCCTGTCCTGCGGTATTGAGTAACGAGTGACCGGACCAGCGACGACCATCGCTGGTCCTTTTTCGGTTTTGGCCACCGCCACTTCGGCAGGCGTCGCAGAGATTGTCCGCGCATTGCCGAAGCTGGCGTCAAACGGCGCGTATGCCTGCAACATGGTCGGCGGCAGCGTCCGAAGCAGCGGCGCAGGCGGCACGGAGATCTGCGCCGCGCGCCAGTTCCGCGCCAAGCGTGCCGACAAAGCAATCCCCGGCGCCGTGCGAGGAAACCGCTTTCACCATGCGTGCCGGTATGGTGAACCCCCTGCCTTTTTGTGCCGCAGCCAGCCCGGCGGAGCCAGCGGTGACGATCACAGCCGCAAAGTGTTTTGCCAGCATCTCTGCCGCCAGCGCCGCAGATGCAAGGTCGGTCACCGGGGCTGTCCCCATCATTTCGGCTTCGACCGAGTTCACCACCAGCACCCCGACCAGCGCCTCAAGCGCCGGGGGCAATTGTCGCGCCGGGGCAGCGTTCAGCACCACCACGACGCCTCGGCGCTGCGCTTGCGCGGCGGCGGCAAGGTTTATCGCCTCGGGCACCTCATTTTGCAGCACCAATACCTGCACGCCGCGCCAAAGTACGTCATCGCCCAGGGCCTCGGCATCAATGCCAAGATTGGCCCCAGACACAATTGTCGCCGCATAGTCACCCTTGCTGTCAACGATGGCCACGCTCATGCCCGAGCCGACGTTCGGCAACACGACAACCGAGGCGCGCTCGACCCCCGCACGATCCAACCCGGCCAATAAAAAGCGGCCAAAGTCGTCGTTGCCCACCGCACCAAACATTCGTGTCATCGCCCCGGCATGTGCCGCAGCGACCGCCTGATTGCCACCTTTGCCGCCAAACTTGGGATACCAATGCGATCCGACCGCCGTTTCGTCGCGGCGCGGAAGATGGTCTGCGTCGATCATGATATCATGATGCAAGCTGCCAACGACCAGGACGGCACGTTCAGGTTTTGGCATCGGGCGCGCTCATTGTTTTCGTTTCGACTGCACGGCGCGCATGGTGCGCGACAGGTTGGCGTCTGCGGTCTTGCGGTCACGTTGTGCCGTGGCCACAAACAGCGCATCCAGCAGGTTCAGCTGCGCAATGCGCGCCGTGGCATTTTCCCCCAGCAGCGGCGAATTCTGCGCGGTGGAACACAGCACTACGTCGGCAATTCGCGCTACCGGACTGTCGGCATAATTCGTCACCGCTATGGTGCGAGCACCGCTCTTTCGCGCCAATTCCAGCGCTTCTAATACTGCCGTGGTGCTGCCGGAATGCGAAAACGCTATCGCCACGTCGTCTGGTCCCAGCAACGCGGCTGACATCAGCATCATATGCGCATCATCAAACACCGAAGACCGAAGCCCGATACGCAAGAACTTGTGGCTGCAATCGCGGGCAATCTGCGCCGATCCGCCAAGACCGTAGAAATCCCGCTGGCGGGCGCGGTGCAGAAAGTCGGCTGCGCGCTCAAATGCCTCCAGGTCCAGTATGGCAAAGGTCTCTTCCAGCGCTTGCATCGCGGTGCGGAACACCTTTTGCACAATGTCACTGGCGGTATCGTCAGCTGAGATCGCCGAGTACAGTCCGGCAGTGTCGGATCCATAATATTCAACCAGCCCTTGGCGAAACTCGCGAAAGCCGGCAAAACCCAGCTTCTTCGCAACTTTCACCACCATCGCTTCAGAAACGCCCGACCCATTGGCAATGCCGCGCAGCGGCGTTTTCTCCGTGAAGTCGCGCCGTGCCAGAATGTCAGCCGCCACTTTGCCTTCAAGCGGGGTAAGGCTGGGCAGCCTCATCCGTATTTGCGCCCCAATTGCCTTTGGATCAGCCATCAGCCCCCCTGCTTGCCGGTTGTCGCCCGATCAATCAACATCGCTACGATGATGATGATACCTGTGGCAAGCAACTGGTAGAAGGCTTGAACGTTCATCAGTGTCAGGCCGTTGCGCAGTGCGCCCAGAATGACGCAGCCAATCAACGTTCCCACAATCGAGCCGCGCCCGCCCATCAGCGAGGCACCGCCGATGGCGGCGGCGGCAATGGCATCAAGTTCCCAAAGGCTGCCCAATGTCGGCTCGGCGGCACCAAGGCGGCCGATCAAAATTATTGCTGCGACCGAGGCCATAAACCCCGAAATCATATATGCTGACAGTTTGGTCAAAGTGACCGGCACGCCCGCGATGCGCGCGGCTTCGGGGTTGCCGCCGACCGCCATGAAATACTCCCCCAAAGGGGTCTTGTTCAGAATCACCCACGCCAGCAGCGCCAGTACAGCGACAACAACCACCGGATTGGGCAGGCCCATAATCGTGCCGTTGGTCAGGGCGCGAAAGCCGTCGGGCAGGCCAAAGATCGGCGTGCCACCGGTAAAGATCAGCGCCAGCGCCCGATAAAGCGATAGCCCCCCCAGCGTGACAATGAAGGGTTGCAAGCCCCCCCAGGTAATTAGCACACCATTGAAAAAACCGCAGGCGACGCCCACACCCATCGCCGCCAGCATGGCGAACGGCACCGGCACGCCTGCAACCATCAACGCCGCGCACAGCACGGCGGCCAAAGCTGCAATGGGACCGACCGAAAGATCGATCCCGCCCGAGATGATGACCAGAGTCATGCCTAGGGCGATGCAGGCATTGATCGAGGATTGTTGCAGGATGTTCATAAGGTTCGGTGCTGTCAGGAAAACTGGTGTCAGCACCGAAAACACGACCGCGATCAGCAGCAAGCCAACAACGGTGCCAGCGTCGCGGAACGGCAACCGCCGGATCAAGGAAAGTATGGTCTGGCTTTGTGTCATGGATTCCTCGGGCATGTCAGGTGGCCGGAATGGCGTGACGGGCAATGTTGGCTTCGGTAATCTCACCTAGGCCAAGTTCGGCGGCAATCCGGCCTTCGCGCATGACCAGCACGCGGTCAGCCAGGCGGATCACTTCGGGCAGTTCGGAGGAGACGACAAGAATTGACCGCCCCTCGGCGGCAAGCCGCTCGATCAGCGCATAGATTTCGGCCTTTGCACCGACGTCAATTCCGCGCGTCGGCTCATCAAACAGAAAGATGCGGGCGTTGGATGCAAGCCAGCGACCGATAATGACCTTTTGCTGGTTGCCGCCGGAAAAGCTGCCAATCGGACGCGAAACTTCCAGTGGTCGCAATTGCACGTCCCGCATAAGTTCTTCGGAGCGCTGACGAAGCTGCGCCTTGCGGATCAAGCCAAGGCGCGAAAATTTGGCCATCGCCGGAAGGCCGATATTGCTGGTAACCGGCCGGTGTCGGATGATGCCATCGCGTTTGCGTTCTTCGGGCAACAGGCCGAGGCCTACCGAAATGCGCTGGCGCGGGTTCTTGCCGGGAACGGTGTGCCCGTCTAGCGACAAAGTGCCGGAATCGGCGCGGTCCACACCGGCGATCAGACGCAACAGCTCCGTCCGCCCGGCGCCGACCAAGCCGGCGATGCACAAAACCTCGCCTTCGCGCAACGTCAGCGACGCATCGCGCACGACTGTACCCCGCGTCAGGCCATGCGCCGCCATGACCACGCGTTCCTTGGCAAAACTGTGGTGGGCAGCGTGGGCAAGTTCGCGGCCGACCATCGTCTCGATGACGGTCGCTACCGGAGTCGCCGGAATCTCGACCCGGCCAACAACCACGCCGTCGCGCAAAATCGTTGCCGACTGGCACAGTCGATAGACCTCATCCATTTTATGCGAGACGTAGATAATCGATACGCCTTGTGCGCGCAACTTTTCAATGACTGCTACCAGCCGGTCAAATTCGGTCGGGGTCAGGCTGGAGGTGGGTTCGTCCATCGCGATCAGCCGGGCACGGGCGCGCAGCGACTTGGCGATCTCAACGATCTGCCTTTGCGCCACCCGCAACGAACGGATTGGCGCAGTTACATCGATATTGGGGTCCAGCGGCTCCAGCAACGCCCGCGCCTCGGCTTCTTGGCCGCGCCGGTCTACCAACAGTCCCCCGGCTCGACGCAAGGCCGCGCCGAGGTAGATATTTTGCGCCACTGTCAATTCGGGCACCTGCTGCAATTCTTGATGGATCATGGCGATCCCGGCG
>JANMOK010000260.1:0-16538 GCA_031369165.1 Paracoccaceae bacterium | reverse complement strand
GGTGACGGCGGCAATTGTGGCGCAGGGCTGGGGGGTGTGAAGGAGAGAGCTACGCCTAAAATTGATGACCGGCCGGTCGAATTTGAAACAATATATTAACTAACTTATTGTATTATAAAAGGAAAAATTTTCCCGAAAATTTTTAATTCTTAAGATTTTTCGTGAAAAATCTTCCGTAAGATGGGGCCGGGTCAGCGTCTGGCATTGAAAAAAATCCAGACAATTTGATCAATTCAAAAGCCGATTGCCGCCAACACCTTTCAGCACTCGAAGCGAAACACGTTCAGGGTTACCGCGTTGATCCAAAGGGCCTTTGCTTTGGGCCCGCATTTGAACGCGGCGGGAGAAGCGGCTTTGGCGGCGGTGGTGACAGCGGCGATTGTGGCTCAGAGTTGGGGCGGCTAGGTGCGGGCCCTGTTAGGGCTCGTCCAAAATGTCGCCCAGTCGATCCAACCGCCGCGACCACAGCGATTGCTGGTACGAAAGCCAGTTGCCCAACAGCAGAAACCCCGCTGGATTGACCCGGCAGTTGCGGGTTCGCCCAGATTTGCTGGTGGTGACGAGACCGCAGGCCTGCAGGATTTGCAGGTGCTGGGCGACGGCGGTCAGGGTGATGTTCAGCGGTTCGGCCAGATGCGATACCGAGCGCGGGCCGGTGCCCAACTGCTCGACAATGGCCCGGCGCGTCGGGTCACCAAGGGCGTGGAGCACATTGGTGATGTTCACTTTTCCAGTTCCAGCGCCAGTTTGTCGAGCAGGCTCTGCCAGCCCACTTTGCGCATTTCCGGGCCGTCAGCGCCGTCAAAATATACGCTTTGGTTGGTGCAGGTCAGCGTCGTGCCGTTGGCGGCCGGGACAATTTCCAGCGTGATCAGCGAAACCGAAATGCGTTTGTCGCCAAAGGTCATGGTTGACGTGATGACGACGCGTTCGTTGGGGACGATATCTTCATAGGCACCATCGTTGGCAAGTTCGACACCGCTGAACTGGGTCGAGGCGTTAAAGCGATACTTCAGATTTTGCGCCCCGCCGACCCGAAAATCGTGAACAAATACCAATACGTCGTGATGATCGCCGTCGGCGAACCAACGGCGCATTTTTTCGGAATTGGTGAAAGCGGCGAAGACCTTTTCCGGTGTATGCGAATAGCTGCGCTCGACGGTGAAAGTGGCATGGATGTTGGCCATTTGCGGCTCCAATAGTGAAGTTACGACTTCAGTATTGGCCGATGTGTAGGCGATAGTCAAGTGGAAACTTCAGTGTTTAAGGCAATGGAGCGGGTGAAGGGAATCGAACCCTCGTATTCAGCTTGGGAAGCTGCTGCTCTGCCATTGAGCTACACCCGCGATGCGGCTTTTGGTAATTCGGCGGCGAGCGAAGGTCAAGGATTGGAGCAACGGCTGGCCGGGCCGGGCTTGGGAATACGGTCGATTCCAGCCGTCAGATTTCAGAAATCAAAACCATAACGGACAGCGCCAACAAAGATGTCATCGGTATCGGACATGGAATAACCGAGTTCGCCCGTCAGGCCGGGCAGCATTTCGTAGGCGGCATAAACATGGGTCAAATCATTGGTCGTGGCGCCGTCGTTGAAGGTTGTGTAGGCGCCGCCGATGTCGATCTGGCTGGTCAGGGCATAGTCGAGGGACAGGTTGACGGCGCTGGACTCCTCGCTGACCACCGACCCGCTGTTGTAGCGGGCCCCGAGACGGGCGTTGCCAAGGGTACTGACAACCGAGGCTCCGTAAAAATCGACGCTGTTCGCGCCTTCGCTGACGTTTTCATAAACCAGCCCGAACTCGGTGTTGCCCAGCGCATAGCCCAGGGCCGCCGAAACGGCATCGCCGCCAGAATTTTCGACATCGGAATAAGAAACGCCGTAGCGAAAGGCCCCAGCGCTGCCGTCAAAGCGCAGCGACAGCAGATCGGCCTGTTCACTGGTGCGAAAAGAGGTCAACGGACTGCCAAGCAGGCCGCTATAGACAAAGCGATTCAGGGCATAACCGCTGAGGTAGCGCGGCGGCGAAAGGTAATCCTGCGCCAGCGGCCGGGTGCGGCCAAGGCTGATGCGGCCAAAACCGGGGTCATAAAAGATCCACGGATAAAACGAATCGCTTGCCAGCATTCCACCTTCAAGGTCGCGCAATGCCAGCACATCGGCCTGGAATCCGAAAGGGAAAGCCGAACCTGCTGCAGCACCGTCATAGCCAAAAGTCGCATCAATATAGGTCAGCGTGGTGGCGTCGCTGCTGTTGTTGGGCTGATAATAATCGAGGCCGCTCGAGCCACTGGCAAAGAAGCCCGGCGGGAACGACTGCGCGCTGGCGGCAAACGGAAATACGCTGGCCAAGAGCACTGCGGCTCGAATAGTTTTCATCGTCCGCTCCTCAAATGGCCAAAACATAGCAAGTCTGGCCGGGATTTTCCAGCTTGGCAGAGAGAAAACTTGTGATTTCAAGCGATTGTGTTGCGCAGTTGCCTAGGTTCGCCGACGTTTGCGGCCACCCTCAGACCCGTCGCCGCGGCCATTGAAGACGCCACCGGGCAGGGTGACGATCTTGGCGAGGTTGGGAAATGGGTCGCTCGCGTGCGGAATGGCCGAAGCGGCGACGAAATGTTCCTGGAAGCGCGGCTCGACCGCCGTTTCGATTTTGTGGATCTGGCGCACCACGGTTTCGATTTCGCGGCGTGAGGATTTGTTGAGCAGGGCAATGCGGGCGCCGGTACCGGCGGCGTTGCCGGCGGAGGAGACTTTATCAAGCGGGCAATCCGGGATCATGCCAAGGATCATCGCGTGCTTGGGGGATATATGGGCACCGAAGGCACCCGCCAGAATAACCCGGTCTACGGTATCGACGTTCATTTGGTCCATCAATAGGCGAGCCCCGGCATAGAGCGCGGCCTTGGCCAGTTGGATGGCGCGGATGTCGGCATTGGTGACGGTGATCAAGGGGCCATTCGGGCGACCGTCGTGCAGGATGTAGGAATGGGTGCGGCCGTCGGGGATGATGCGGGGCGTGCCGGTTTGGTCGGTTGAACCGATCAAGCCAGAGGCGTCGACCAGACCCGCCACGCGCATTTCGGCGATGGCTTCGATGATGCCCGAGCCGCAGATGCCGGTGACGCCGGTGGTAAGGGTGGCATCCTGGAAACCGGGATCAGTCGACCAAAGGTCAGAGCCGATGACTTTGATACGCGGTTCTTTGCTGATCGGGTCGATCTCGACGCGCTCAATGGCACCGGGGGCGGCGCGCTGGCCGGAAGAGATTTGTGCGCCTTCAAAGGCCGGGCCGGTGGGGGAGGAACAGGCGAGCAGTTTGTGTTTGTTGCCGAGCTGGATTTCCGCATTGGTGCCGACATCGACGACCAGCATCAGGTCTTCGGAGGTGTGGGGGGATTCGCTGAGTGTCACGGCAGCGGCGTCAGCCCCGACGTGCCCAGCGATGCAGGGCAGGATATAGAGGCGGGCGTTGGGGTGGAGTTTCAGGTCCACCTCGCTGGTCCAGAGGTTCATCGAATCCGAACTCGCCAGAGCAAAGGGGGCCTGGCCGAGTTCGACCGGGTCGATGCCGAGAAACAAGTGCAGCATGACCGGGTTGCCGACCAGCACGACCTCGAAGATCAGGTCGGTGGTGATGCCCGCTTCCTTTGCCAGCGTGGCGAACAGGCCGTTGATGCCTTCGCGCACCGCGCGGGTCATTTCCTTGTCGCCGCCGGGGTTCATCATCACGTAGGAAACCCGGCTCATCAAATCTTCGCCAAAGCGGATTTGCGGGTTCATGATGCCGCTTGATGCTTTTACTTCGCCCGAATGCAGGTCGCAGAGATGGGCGGCGATGGTGGTCGAGCCGAGGTCAATGGCGAGGCCATAAATCGAGCCATCGTAGAAACCCGGCCAGACGTGCAGGATGCGGGCCTCGCCATGCGCGCTTTCGGAATTGATTGCGCAGGTGACTTTCCAATCGCCTTTGCGCAGGGCTTTTTGGACGATTTGCAGGGTGCGCAGGTCGGCTTCGACTTGGGTCAGGCCCCATTGGGTTTGCAGGGCATGGATCAGGCGTTCCATGTCGCCCGAGGGCGAATGCATGTCGGGTTCTTCGACTTCGACGTAGTAAAGCCGTGTCGCTGGGTCCATTTCGATTTTGCGGGCTTCGACGCGTTTTCTGACCACCTGTTTGTGGACTTGGCTTTCGGGCGGTACGTCGATGACGACATCGCTAATGACTTGTGCCTGGCAGCCAAGGCGGCGGCCCTTGGGTAAACCGCGGACACGGTCGTAGCGTTCCTCGACCGCGTTCCATTCGGAGAGGGCGGTTTTTTGCACCGAGACGCCGTGTTTGGGAAATTCGCCGAAAGCCGGGGTGATCTGGCATTTCGAGCAGATGCCGCGCCCGCCGCAGACCGAATCGAGATCGACGCCAAGGGCACGGGCGGCGGTCAGGATCGGGGTTCCCGCCGCGAAATGGCCGCGTTTGCCCGACGGCGTGAAGATGACGAGAGGGTCTTTGCTGCTCAATCTGGCGTCCTTTTGGTTTCCCTAGGGCAGTCTGGGCGGGCGGGAAAGAGGGAAACCGCGCGAAGGCGTCGCGGACAGGCGCATTTGCGGCAGGACAGTGCTTTGAAAGCGCTCAAGGGCGTGCCAAACTGCCGCATCGCCAACCGGGAGGCTGAAAATGCGCATGTTCATCGCCGTGCTTTTGATTGTTTTGGGTGCAAGCACCGCGCTTGCAGAGACGCGGCTGACGGTCATGACGTATAATATGTGGGGCGCCGGGGCGAACGAGGACAAGCCGATTGACGAAACCGTGGCAGTGCTGAAGGCAAGTGGTGCCGATATTGTTGGCGTTCAGGAGACCAGGCTGGAAGGGCCCGATTGCACAGCCGACCTGTGCCCGCCTTTGGGTGAAAGCCGGGCGGCGGAGTTGGCGGCGGCATTGGGGTATTTTTACGTCGATCAGACGGTGGAAAATGCCGCCAACTGGTCCAACGCAATTCTCAGCCGTTATCCGATTGGTGAACTGACGCCAAATGGACTGGGCGCGGCGATTGACGTTGATGGGCACAAGGTTTGGGCTTTTAACATTCATCTGGATGACGCGCCCTATCAACCCTATCAATTGACCGGCATCGAATATGGCGATGCACCGTTTTTGCGCACCGAAGCCGAGGCAATTGCAGCGGCGAGTGCGACGCGGGGCGAAGCTTTGATGTTGTTGCAAGCGGATTTGGCGATGGCCGAGGGCGCGGAAGCCGCGTTCATTTTCGGCGATTTCAACGAGCCGTCGTTCCGCGATTGGACCCAGGCCGCGGCGGACGCCGGGCATCACCCGATCAAGGTTGACTATCCGATGACAATGGCCATTGAAGGCATGGGGTTTGTCGATGCCTTGCGGGCGGTTTTTCCCGATGAAGTGGCAAAGCCTGCCTATACTTGGACGCCCTGGGGCGACCCGGCGGCGACCGACGACCATCAGGACCGGATCGATTTCGTCTTTGTACGCGGTGCATCGATGCAGGTGACGGGTGCCGTTGTGCTGGGCGAAGCCACAGGCGTGGCCGATGTTGTGGTTGACCCTTGGCCGTCGGACCATCGGGCGATTGCCGCGACGATTGTGTTTTGAGGTGAATGTGGAGCAATCTTTGGCCGCCGACAAGTTGGGGGCGACGCGGGACCGGCGTGGTGCCGTCATCATGGCGATTTTTTTTATCCAGGCCTTGGCGGGCGGAAGCCTGACGACACGGATTGCCGATTTTCAAACCAATCTGGGCTTGAGCGAAAGTGCGCTGGGACTGGCGTTACTGGGGGCCGCAGTCAGCGGGTTTCTGTGTTATCTGGTTGCCGGCCGCATGGTCGAGGTATTTGGCACGCGGATTATTTTTCTGACCTGTCTGCCGGCAATTGCGGTGTTGGCTTGGGCACATGCCATGGCGTGGAATGCGACCAGCCTGTTCTCGGCCGGGTTGATGTTTGGCATACCCTGGTCGGTTTTCAACGTGGCGATGAATGTCGAGGCCGACCGGCTGGAAGCCGAGACAGGGCAAAGAATAATGAGTCGCTGCCACGGGTGGTGGAGTGCGGGCATGTTGCTGACGGCGTTGATCGCGGTTCTGGCGCGCGGTTGGCAGGTGTCGCCAGCGATGCATTTTGTCTGGTTTGTGCCGATGTCGATTGCCGCAAGCTGGTTTTTGGTGCGCCCGATGCAGGAAGCGCAACTGCGGCGTGTTTCCATTGGTGTGAAAAAGCGGGTTGTTGCCTGGCCGACGATTTCGGTGGCGATACTGGTCGCCTTCGGCCTGGCCGGCGGGTTCGCGCAGGTGACGGTGCAAAACTGGTCGGTGATTTACATGCGCGACAGTTTCGCGGTGCCCGCTTGGGTTGATACTCTGTCGCTGTCGGTTTTCCTTTTGTCCCTGACCATGGGACGGTTGCTTGCCGATGGCTGGAACAGCCGCCATGGCACCAGCCGCGTTGTTCTGACCTTGGCGGCGGTTGCTTTGATCGGGGTCGTGGCCGTGGTTTTTGCGCCAAATGCTGCTTTGGCCTTGGTCGGGTTTGGCATGATTGGTTTGGGAGCTTGTTCGCTGTATCCGGCGATGATTACCGCCGCGGCGCTGATTGGCGACCGGTCTGCCTCGGACAATGTTGCGGCGATAAATTTGTTGACGGGCCTTGCCATGCTGATTGTGCCGCCGCTGATTGGATTTGTCGCCGACGGCTTTGGCATAAGAGCGGCATTCGCGCTGATTTTGCCGGTTTTGCTGGTGACAATGGTTTTGACGCCGCGCGTGACCGGAAAATCATGATGGAAGGATTTGTGCAACGTCATAAAGACGGCAGCCTGTGGGCGCGTGGGCAGACCAAAAATGGGGTTCCCCAACGCTATTGGGAATGGTTTCGCAAAGATGGGTCGAAGATGCGATCGGGCCATTTTGAGGATGGCGAACAGGTGGGCGAGTGGACGACCTATGACCGCGCGGGTGCGGTGCATAAAGTGACGCGGATAACAGCGGAGAAATAGCCTCGCGCACGCCTAAAGGAAAATTTTTCTCGAAAAATTTTAAGCCTTAAAAATCTTCGGGAAGATTTTTCCTTAAGAGGATTATACCAAACTGTTGACAGCTTTTGGTTACCAATTGGTAAAGTCTCAAACCTTTGCTAATCAATTTGGCCTGCAATCAAATGCGAAGTTTTCGTCCTTTCATGTTAGGGAATTGGCGCGATTACGGACTATTGCCCCGCTGCGCCTGCAACCGTGCGTCCGGGACGCTTTACGACCCAAGGCCCACGCGCTAGACGGATGAATCGACTGATTCAGCGAGGCAGCATGACGCGGGCATTTGTTTTTCCGGGGCAGGGAGCCCAGGCAATTGGCATGGGGCGGGCCTTGGCCGAGGCTTTTCCGGCAGCGCGGCTGGTGTTTGAATCGGTCGACGACGCTTTGGGGCAAAAATTATCGACACTGATTTGGCAGGGCGACATTGCCGAATTGACGCTGACGGAAAACGCGCAACCGGCACTTATGGCGACCTCGATTGCCGCGATGAAAGCTTTGGATGCCAAAGGGATTTCGGTGGAAACTGCGACATTTGTCGCGGGCCATTCGCTGGGTGAATATTCGGCGCTGTGTGCGGCGGGAAGTTTAAGTTTGGTCGATACGGCGCGCTTGTTGCGCATTCGCGGGCAGGCCATGCAGGCAGCGGTGCCGGTTGGCGTGGGAGCGATGGCGGCGATATTGGGCTTGGATCTGGCGACCGTCATCGAAGTTGCTGCCGAGGCGGCGCAGGGGGAGGTCTGTCAGGCGGCCAATGATAACGATCCGGGTCAGGTGGTGATTTCGGGCCACAGGGCGGCGGTCGAGCGGGCGAGCGAAATTGCCAAGGCGCGCGGTGCCAAGCGGGCGTTGATGCTGCCGGTGTCGGCGCCGTTTCATTGTGCGCTGATGCAGCCGGCGGCGGCGGCGATGGCCGAGGCATTGGCTTCGGTTGAGATTCTGGTGCCAAAAGTGCCGGTGGTAGCCAATGTGCGCGCGCAAGCGGTCAGCGACCCGGAGGTGATCCGGGCGCTGCTGGTGGACCAGATCACCGGTGCGGTGCGCTGGCGGGAATCGGTGTTGTGGATGGCGGCGCAGGGCGTCGATGCGGCAGTGGAGGTTGGGGCAGGCAAGGCGCTGTGCGGGATGATCCGGCGCATCGCGCCGGAAATCACCTGCGTGGCGGTGAATGATCCTGACGGGGCGAGTGCTTTGGCCATGGGGGGCAATGATGTTTGACTTGACGGGCAAAAATGCGCTGGTCACCGGCGCGTCGGGCGGCATAGGCGGGGCGATCGCGCGGGTGCTTCACGGCGCCGGGGCGTCGGTGACGCTGAGCGGGACGCGGGTTGAACCGTTGCAGCTATTGGCGGCGGAATTGGGAACACGGGCGTTTGTTCTTCCGTGCAATCTGGGCGAGCGCGAAGCGGTTGAGGCTTTGCCAAAGCAGGCGGCCGAGGCGATGGGGTCGGTGGATATTCTGGTCAATAACGCCGGGGTGACGCGCGACAACCTGTTCATGCGCATGTCCGATGCCGAATGGGACGAGGTGATCGCGGTCAACCTGACCTCGACGATGCGCCTCTGCCGGGGCGTGGTGCGTGGCATGATGAAGGCGCGCTGGGGGCGGATTATCAACATATCGTCGATTGTCGGGGTGACGGGCAATCCGGGGCAGGCGAATTATGCGGCGTCCAAAGCCGGGGTGATTGGCATGTCGAAATCTTTGGCCGCCGAAGTGGCCAGCCGCGGGATCACGGTCAATTGCGTGGCGCCGGGGTTCATCAATACCGCGATGACCGACAAATTGAACGAAGATCAGAAGGCCAAGTTGCTGGGTGGCATTCCGGCGGGGCGGATGGGGACGTCGGAGGAAATTGCGGCGGCGGCTTTGTTTTTGGCCAGCAATGAAGCGGGCTATGTTACAGGGCAGACCTTGCATGTGAATGGTGGGATGGCGATGTTCTGAGGATGTCGCACCCAACGGCCATGAAAGCATTTGCCTCTGCCGGTCAATATGCTAAAGACGCGACGAAGCGGGAGGGTTGTAAAACGCGACCCCAAGTTGAAAAAGCAGCGCGACGCCCGAGCAGGCGTCACAGAACATAAGGATCAAGAAATGAGCGACATCGCAAACCGGGTGCGGAAAATTGTTGTTGACCACCTGAGCGTTGACGAAGCGAAAGTGACCGAGAGCGCCTCATTCATCGACGATCTGGGCGCTGACAGCCTTGATACCGTCGAGTTGGTCATGGCGTTTGAAGAGGAATTCGGTATCGAAATTCCCGACGATGCCGCCGAAACGATCCAATCATTTGGCGATGCGGTCAAGTTCATCACCGAAAATTCATAATTCTTAACCGCGATCGCGGACCAAGGCGCTGGGAAACTGGCGCCTTTATGATTTCGTGGCGGGTCGGGTTCTAAAGGTTGCCAGCATATGCTGGAACCGCGTCGGCCGTTTTGATTTTTGCGAGCGCTTGGAGCCGTAGGTATTTGGATCGAACGCCATTGCTGTCAGCGCGGGCAGGTCATTTTCCAATATCTGGATTTTCTGGGCGCTGTGGCGCGCATATTTTTTTGCTTGGCCAGAAAATTCGCGCAATGCGTCAAGATCGGGCTGGACACCGACCATGGCAGCGATCGCTTGCACGGTTTCAACCGGGTTATCGGCAATGTCGCGGTCATGCACGTAATGCGGCGTGATGTTGGCATAGGCAAAGAAATTTCGCCAACGCATTTCGAACTGCGCCAAATCTGCGATCATTTTGGCGAGGTCTGTCTCAACCCGCGGCACCGCCAATTCCTGCGTCGAGTCATCTGCCTGGAAATGTTTGGTTTGCTGGGCAACAATCAGCGACGCGGCTTGCTGGGCAAGATTGCTGCGCATGAGAAAGACGACTTTGGCATCGGCAAACAGGTCACGGCCAACTGGATTCATCAGAAACTTGCGAAACTGGCTGAAATGTAATTTGACGGCAAAAATGTCATTTTGCTGGGCGTGGCGATAGAGCAGGTCCTGGTAATGCGCCAAAGCCGTGATGGATGTGCCGGTGCCGGAAATCCCCCATTTTTGTGCGAGCCAGGGAACGATACGGTGGTGAAAATATTCCGTTGGATACCCCAGCTTTGCGCTTTCCAGCAATCGAACCAGCGTCGTGCTGGCCGAGCGCGGTGTCGCACAAACGATGAGTTTGACCTTTGGCTGCCGGGTTGTTGCCTGGGTTGAGTTGAGAACCGCTGGGTTTACATGTGCCATTGGCCGGTCATTCACTGCCCCAGCCTTACGCCGCTCAGCAACGGGCGCAGCAGGGTGGTGAGCGGGTTGAGCGATTCCGGCGCGTAACTTGCGCGATCAAAGGCCGACTTGCGCAGGCTTGCATGTTGTTTGTGCAAGATTGCAGTTTTGGCGCCGCTGTTGCCCTGGTATTTGCCGCGATTTTTCGCCACGTTGAGGGCGGCGGCATAGTCAGGTTTGACACCAAGTAGCTGGCCGATCTGCGCCAAAGTTTCGCGGGGCCGCAAGACAATGTCTTGATCGGTGACGATTAACGGTTCGATACCAGCGAAGGCAAAGAATTTTCGCCAATACATGTCGTGGCGGGTGAGCAGCCGGATGGCGTCAACCAGATACGGGCTGGATCTGCGGGGTCTGGTTTTCGAAATGTCGCTGCCATCGGGCCCCCAAACACCGGATTGATTGGCCGCCATGCAGGAGGCCGCTTGTTCGGCGACGTTGGTGCGTAACAGGTAAACGGCTTTCGCGCCGTCAAACAGGCCCCGGCCAGCGTCGTTGAGCAGGAACTGGAACAGGTGCTGGAACTGGATTTTTGCCGTAAAGACATTGTTGAGCTGCTGGCGATGCAGCAAATTTTCCAGATAGCGTGCCAGGTCAAAATCGCGGCCCTTGGGGCCGGGAATATTCCATTCGGCGCAAAGATTCGCGCAGGTTTGGCTGTGGAAATATTCGTTTGGGTTGCCAAGATTGGCGGCATGCAGCATGCGCATGAAAGTATTGCTGGCCGTTCGCGGCGTGGTGCAGATCAGCAGTTTATGGGAAGGGAAAATGGACAAATTTCCCGGCGGTTCCGTTTGTTTCGGTGCCTGTTTTGACATTGCCGCTGGTTCCCGCAAATGTTGCGATTTGCTGCATCGTGCATGCACAAAGATGAAGTTCGCTGCAAGGGCGAATTCACTGCTTTGGTTTGCGATACCTGCGCCGCCGACATTGACCGGCCGACACTTGCCTGTGCTGCAATACCTGCGTTAGGTAGAAACGCGCGACACATGATTTTGGTGAGGTGGTCTTATGCGGCGAGTTGTTGTCACCGGACTTGGATTGGTTACTCCCCTGGCTTGCGGGGTTGAAGACACCTGGTCGCGTTTGCTGGCGGGCAAGTCGGGAGCCGCGACCATCGCGCGCTGGGATGCTTCGCATCTGGCGACCGACTATGCCTGTGAAGTGCCCTATGGCGACGGTTCGGACGGGACGTTTAACCCGGACGACTGGATGGAGCCGAAGGAAAGCCGCAAGGTCGATACGTTCATTTTGTATGCAATGGCCGCTGCAGTGCAAGCTGTTGAGGATGCCGGTTGGACCGATGCTTCGGATGCGCAAAAGCTGCGCACCGGCGTGATGATCGGGTCGGGTATTGGCGGTTTGGGGTCGATTGCGGAAATGTCGATTACCTTGAAGGAAAAGGGTCCGCGACGGGTGTCGCCGTTCTTCATTCCTGGCGCGCTGATCAACCTGTGTTCGGGGCAGGTTTCCATCCGCTACGGGTTCAAAGGGCCGAACCATTCGGTGGTGACGGCCTGTTCGACCGGTGCACATGCGATTGGCGATGCGGCGCGGTTGATTTTATGGGGCGATGCCGATGTGATGATCGCGGGCGGTGCCGAAGCGCCGATTTGCGAATTGGGTGTGGCCGGCTTCAATGCTTGCAAGGCTTTGTCCACGGAATGGCGCGATGCGCCGGAAAAAGCTTCGCGGCCTTATGACAAGAACCGCGATGGGTTTGTGATGGGTGAGGGTGCGGGGATTGTGGTGCTGGAGGAGCTGGAGCATGCCCGCGCAAGGGGTGCACGGATTTATGCGGAAGTTACGGGCTATGGTTTGTCGGGAGACGCTTATCATATCACGGCACCAGCTGCGGATGGCGATGGGGCGTTTCGCTCGATGTCGGCGGCTTTGGCGCGGGCGGGGATTTCGGCGTCAGCGGTGGATTATGTCAATGCGCATGGCACCTCGACCATGGCGGATACGATCGAGCTGGGGGCGGTGACGCGGTTGCTGGGGGATTCGGTGGGGCGAACGACGATGTCTTCGACGAAATCGTCGATTGGCCATTTGTTGGGGGCTGCTGGGGCGGTTGAGGCGATATTCTGCGTTTTGGCGATACGGGACCAGATTGCCCCGCCGACGATTAATTTGGACGAGCCGGAAGTTGAAACCTTGCTGGATTTGGCGGCGAACAAGGCGGTGAGGCGGAAGATTGACGTGGCTTTGAGCAATTCGTTTGGTTTTGGCGGCACCAACGCTTCGCTGGTTTTAGCGAGGGTCCACTGATGCTGTCACGCCATGTTGCGGCAAACGCGCTGACGATCCTGATTTTAGCGCTGTTCATGGTGTTGGCGGTGATTTCTTGGGGCGAGCGGAAGTTTCGGGCGCCGGGACCATCGAACGAAGCGGTGGTCATCGAGGTCAAGCGCGGGGACCGGTTGACGTTCGTGACTGATGAGCTGGAGGCTAAGGGACTGATTTCCAGCCCGACGATATTTCGCATGGCGGCGCGGTATTCCGGTGCTGACGCGGATTTGAAGTTCGGCGAATACGAGATTCCGGCGGGTGCTTCGATGGAAGAAGTGCTTGGGCTGATTACTTCGGGTCGTGGGGTACAGCGCAAGGTGACGATTCCGGAAGGGTTTACCTCGTGGCAAGTGGTGCAGCGCTTGCTGGAAACGCCGGAGTTGACGGGCGAGGTAGCGGCGATACCGGCGGAAGGGTCGCTGGCGCCGAATACCTATTTTTATGGGCGCGGTGATGCGCGAGAATTGCTGCTGGAGCAGATGGCGGCGGCGCAAAAGGTGATTGTCGCCGAGGCCTGGGCGCGGCGGGTTGCCGACTTGCCCTATGAGACGGCGGAAGAGATGCTGGTGATGGCGTCCTTGGTGGAGAAGGAAACCGGGGTCAATTCCGAGCGCGACAAGGTGGCGGGGGTTTTCGTCAATCGGTTGCGCGATGGGATAAAATTGCAGACTGACCCGGCGGTGATTTATGGGATCACCGAGGGGCACGAGTCGTTGGGGCGGGGTTTGCGGCGCAGCGAGCTGGCGAAGGAAACGCCGTTCAACACCTATATCATCGACGGTTTGCCGCCGACGCCGATTGCCAATCCGGGTTTGGCGGCGATTGAGGCGGCGATCAATCCGGCGAGCGTGCCGTTTTACTATTTCGTCGCCGATGGGTCGGGTGGACATGCGTTTGCGGTGACGTTGGCTGAGCATAACGTGAATGTCGCCAAATGGCGCGAGATCGAGGCGCAGGCTGAGGCTGAGGCAGCTGCTGAGGCTGGGGCTGAGGCTGGGGCGGCTCCGGCAGAAGAGCCGACAATTGAAAGCCCAGTGGTCGAGCAATGACCCATATCAAGCTGCGCGATGCGCGGTCGGGTGGGAAAGTGGTGCAGCGGCGGATGCTGATTCCCGATGAGGCAACGGTGGCGGCGGCGATTTCGGCGGTGCCGGTTGGGACTGCGGCATCGTTGGCAGCGATTCGGGTTGGGTTGGCCCGCGAGTTTGGCGCCGAAGCGACCTGTCCGGTGACGACTTGGAAAATGGTGCAGGCGATTGCCGAGCATGGGGACAATCAGGTGCCGTATTGGCGGGTGGTTGATCCGGATAAGCCCAATGCGCGAAGGTTGCTGGGCGGGGCGGAATTGATTGCAAAGCGGCGGGAGGAAGAACGGGCAGCGCACGCTGGTTAATAATACTCAACCTATGATTTAGTTGTTGACTTAGCGAACGCTCTTAAGTATATGTTCTGGCATAGTGGACAAGTTGGGTAAAGCGGGCCGATCCGACGGGATCGGGGCCGCTTTTCTCGTTTTCCCCCGTAAAGAGATGGGTGAAATCACCCATACTACGGTTTCTTGATTTCGGGGTTTGCGCGTTGACGCAAGCGCCCCCACCCTAACCCTCCCCCGCAAGCGGGAGAGGGGAATTGGCGAAGGTTTTGCAATGACAGCGGAAAAGAAGGAACCGGCGGCGCCGGGGGATGCGGCTTTTGCCGATGCGATCAAGCTGTTGCGTTCGATGGCGATGGCGTTGCGACGCTCGGTGGCGCGGCTGAACAAATCGGGGGGCGACCCGAAGGAAGTCGGCAAGGCGGTCGACGATTATCAAAAGACATTAAGAATTGTTCTGGCTTTGGAGGGCACCCTTGTCAAACGTAGCAACCATAACGGCGGCATTGCCGGCGCTGTGCTTGACCTTGTCGCAGCCCGACGCGAGATCGATGAAAGGCTTGCTCGGCTTCGCCTCGTTGTTGGAGACGAGCGCATTTCTCGACCAGTTGAGTGACAACGCGCTGTGTGCGTTGCCGTTTCTGTTTGAATGCTGGGCGATTGAGGGGCACCAACTGCCGCCTTTGGGCAATTGGATGACCTGGGTCATCATGGGCGGGCGCGGGGCAGGCAAGACCCGGGCTGGGGCGGAATGGGTTCGGGCCATGGTCGAGGGGGCGACGCCTTCTGACCCCGGTCGTTGTCGGCGGGTGGCGCTGGTAGCGGAAACATTGGACCAAGCGCGCGAGATCATGGTGATGGGCGAGAGCGGGATATTGGCCTGCTCGCCGCCGGACCGACGGCCAAAATGGAACGGGGATCGTCGGCAGTTGTTGTGGCCGAACGGGGCGACGGCGCAGACGTTTTCGGCGTCTGATCCCGAGTCGCTGCGCGGGCCGCAGTTTGACGCTGCCTGGTGCGATGAATTAGCCAAGTGGAAGAAGGGCCAGGATGCCTGGGATATGTTGCAGTTCGCCTTGCGGATGGGTCTGACGCCGCAGCAGGTGGTGACGACAACGCCGAAGAACATCGAATTGGTGCGCGAGATTTTGAAGGACAAGTTGACGGTTGTGACGCGGGCCTCGACCTGGGCCAACCGGGCCAATCTGTCAGAGCAGTTTTTCAACAAGATGATGGTGAAATATGACGGGTCAACCACCGGCCGGCAGGAGCTGGACGGCGAGTTGCTGGAAGAAGTCGAAGGCGCGATGTGGAACGATGCGGCGCTGGAAGAGGGTCGCATTCACGTTGTGGGCGCTTTTAGCCGAATTGTCGTGGCGGTCGATCCGCCGGTGACCGGCGGCAAGAATTCCGACGACTGCGGGATTGTTGT
The DNA here is from genome assembly GCA_031369165.1 of Paracoccaceae bacterium. Lineage (GTDB taxonomy): Bacteria > Pseudomonadota > Alphaproteobacteria > Rhodobacterales > Rhodobacteraceae > JANMOK01. Next base: position 1,113 of record JANMOK010000260.1, on the reverse strand, counting down.
CGTGGGCGTCAACAATGAAGGTCCGCCAAAAGATTGGCGAGCGGTGGTGTTGGAAGATTGCTCGATCAGCGGGGCCTCGCCGCAGGTTTGGGCCGAGAAGGCGGTGAATGCCTATCACCGGCACAAGGCCGAGCGGCTGGTGGCCGAGGTCAATCAGGGTGGCGATTTGGTGGCGTCATTGGTGCGCGGCATTGACCCGATGATTTCGTTCCGCGCTGTGCGGGCGACGCGGGGCAAAGCGGTACGGGCCGAGCCAGTGGCAGCTTTGTATGAGCAGGGCCGGATCGTGCATTTGGGCCGGCTGAAACAGTTGGAAAGCCAGATGTGCGCCATGACGCGCAATGGGTTTATGGGCAAAGGCAGCCCCGACCGGGTGGACGCTTTGGTTTGGGCGATTACCGAAGTGATGATCGAACCGGCGGCGGGGTTTATGCAGCCGAGGGTGAGGTCGTTGTGAAAGATTGTGGGTGAGGCGGGGCCTCATCCGGCGCATTCGCGCCACCTTCTCCACGGGTGGAGAAGGGAGGACGTGCCCAACATGAATGTTTTTGAATTTGGAGATGGACAGATGGTGTTGCAGCTATTTCAGCGGGCGCGGCCGAAGGTGGTTGAGACCAAGGCGAGTGCGACGGCGGGCGTGGTGGCGTTTCATGGTGGCGGGCGGGTGGCCTGGTCGCCGCGCGATACCGTCAGCCTGACGCGCAGTGGGTTTATCGGCAACCCGGTGGGGTTTCGCTGTGTCAAGATGATCGCCGAAGCGGCAGCGGCCTTGCCGTTTGTTTTGCAGGACGATGAGCGTCGTTATGACACGCATCCGGTGTTGAAACTTTTAGCCAAACCGAACAATTCGCAGGGCGGAGCGGCGCTTTTTGAGGCGTTTTTCGGACAATTGCTGTTGAGCGGCGACGGGTTTCTGGAGGCGGTTGGCGGGGCGGGAATTCCTTACGAATTGCATGTTTTACGCTCGGACCGGATGAAAATTGTGCCGGGGCCGAACGGCTGGCCGGTGGCCTATGACTACGAAGTTGGCAGCAAAAAGCACCGGTTTGATCTGGCCGGCGATGTGGTGCCGGTGCTGCATGTGCGCACCTTTCATCCCCAGGACGACCATTA
>JANMOK010000256.1:0-2296 GCA_031369165.1 Paracoccaceae bacterium | reverse complement strand
GATAATTGTCGCAACTAGAGCCAAGGCCAGATTGATCAAGGCAGTTGTCCCAACAAGTATTTGGCAGGCGATTCTGAAGCGAATTGGTGGTTAACAATATTTGACTATTCGGTGCCAGACCGAGTGGGTGCTTTTGTTCCTGACTGGCGGAACGACCAGATTCGGAAAACAGGCGGTCCCGGAGCAAGTCCGGGACAGCGGTGGGCTAGGGGTCGGGGCGGTCCAATTCACCCCAAATGCAAGGCCGTGCGAGATTCGACATTGGCCGCCTTGCATCACTCCCCAAAACCGGCAAGTTCCTGAGCAACCAACGGGAGAAAATCATGAGCCGCAACCGCCGAACTGTCGCTGATATGCTGGCCCTGAAGGGCAAGCAGCAATTGACCATGCTTTATGTCGATACGCTGGACGAGGCGCGGGCGGCGGCGAGCGCGGGGATTGATATGTTGTCGATCATCGATCCGATCTGGAACGCCGAAATGCGCGCGGCGGCGGGGGATTGTTTCGTGCAGGTCGGCTTGCTCTATGGCGAGTTGGCGACCTATGACGATTACATCCGCGCGGCGCATCGGGCGATGCAGGTGGGGGGCGATTGCTGCTATTGCTCGGCGTCGCTGGAGATTGTCAGGAAGTTGCGAGCCGAGGGGATTCCGGTGATCGGGCATGTCGGGTTGGTGCCCTCGCAGGCGACCTGGACCGGCGGGTTCAAGGCGGTGGGCAAGACCGCCGATAGCGCGTTTGGGGTGTATGAGAAGGTCAAGGCGTTGGAGGAGGCCGGGGCGATTGGGGCCGAGTTGGAAGTGGTGCCCGCCCGGGTGGCGGCGGAGATTTCCAAGCGCACCAAGATGCTGATGCTGTCGATGGGGGCTGGGACTGGCGGCGACGCGCAGTATTTGTTCGCCGAGGACGTGCTGGGCTATACGCGCGGGCATCGGCCACGGCATGCGAAAGTGTATCGTGATTTTGCGGCGGAATATGACCGGCTGCAGGCGGAACGGCTGGCGGCGTTTGGCGAGTTTCGCGCCGATGTTCGCTCGGGTGCCTATCCGGGGCCGGAGCATTTGGTTGGGATCGAGGATGCCGAGTTTGAGAAGTTTATGAAGCGGTTGCCGAAGTAAGGGCGGGGGCTTTGCCCCCACACCCCCAGGATATTTCGGCCATCCGAATTCATTTGCATTTTGATTTCACAATAGTATGTTGGTGAAATCGAAATGTAATTGGAGGTGCCGATGACCGCCGCCGTCGCCCGCATCATCGACGACTTGCGCAACCGGGGCGGGTTGCAGGGCAAGGATATTGCCAACATTGTTGATGTGTCCCCTGCCACCGTCTCGCGCTGGTCGCAGGGCGGCAGCACGCCGGGGCTGCATGTGCAGACGGTGATCGCCGATTTGCGTTATGTGGTCGATCGGCTGTCGGATTTCTACGCGGCGGATGAGACGCGGTTGTGGCTGCACGCGCGGCACCAATTGCTGGGCGGCGAGCGGGCGATTGACCTGATCAACACCGACCGAACCGAGGAGGTTCTGGCGGTGATCGAGCGCCTTGAAGCGGGCGCTTACATCTGAGTGATGGCTGAAGAACGCCGCGCCCGTGACCCGGAATTGCTGGATGTGCTGGAAGCGCATATTGGGGTCGCGTTTACGGGTGATGTCTGGCGGGTGGTGCGCGACGGGCGTGATGTTTTGCAGGGGCATGCCTCTAAATCGCGCTGGGATCCGGGGACGTTTGATGTGCTTTACACATCATTGCAACGTGAGGGTGCGCTGGCGGAAATATATTTCCATTTGAATAGCCAACCGGTGTTTCCCTCGAAATTGACGTCGGTGATTTGGCGGATTTCGGTTGCGACCAAGCGGACGCTGAAGTTCGCCGATCTGGCGGCTTTGGCGCAACTGGGTATAACGTCGGAAAGTTATAGCAGCCTGTCATACGAGCGCACGCAAGAGATTGCCGATGCGGCGCCGTTCTTGGGGTTTGACGGGATAATAGCGCCCAGTGCGCGGTCGGCTAGTCAGAATCTGGTTTTGTTTCGGGATCGGTTTTCGGTGGAAGAATTATTGGTGCGTGAAAGTGAGGCCGTGGATTGGGGTGCTTTTGCGGTTGAACGAGGCGGTAGGGCCTAGGCAGCAGCAGTGACGCGCTGCCCCGGTCACTGGGATATTTGGGCCATCCGGAATTGGGTCAAGTCTTTCGTTCATCATTATTGAGTTGGCTGGCTTTGAACGCCGCCACGTTGTTGCGGTCGGGGTAGGGTTCATCGGGGATGGGCACGCCGAGGTGGCGGCACAGGGGT
>JANMOK010000245.1:0-3804 GCA_031369165.1 Paracoccaceae bacterium | reverse complement strand
AAACACAAGCGCCGCAGAGCCCGACAGCCCGGAGCCTATGAACGAGGGCACGGTTTACACTTGCCCCATGCACCCGCAAATCCGTCAGACTGGACCGGGCTCCTGCCCGATCTGCGGCATGGCGCTGGAACCGCTGACGGTCACCGCGGACTCCGGTCCCAATCCGGAACTGGCGGACATGACGCGAAGGTTCTGGATCGGCCTCGCCCTGGCGCTTCCGGTCTTCGCCCTTGCGATGGGCGGCCATCTCACCGGCCTTCATATGCTGCTCGGCCAGCAGACTTCAAACTGGATTCAACTGCTCCTGGCCACGCCGGTTGTGCTGTGGGCCGGCTGGCCGTTCTTCGAGCGCGGATACCAGTCATTGCTCACCAGAAATCTCAACATGTTCACCCTGATCGCCATGGGAACTGGCGTTGCCTGGGCCTACAGCGTGGCGGCAACGGCGCTTCCCGGCATTTTCCCCCCGGCGTTCCGGCAGCCCGATGGCTCGGTAGAGATTTATTTTGAAGCCGCCGCCGTTATTACGGTTTTGGTGCTGCTTGGCCAGGTGCTCGAACTTCGTGCCCGCGACCGGACATCGGGCGCCATCAAAGCCCTGCTCGGCCTTGCGCCCAAGACAGCGCAGCGCATCGACGCGGGCGGCAATGACGAGGAAATCGAACTCAATGCCATAGCCGTGGGCGACCTGCTCCGCGTCCGCCCCGGCGAGAAAGTTCCCGTCGATGGCGAAATCACCGAAGGCCGCTCCTCGCTCGATGAATCAATGGTGACCGGCGAATCCATGCCCGTCGCCAAGGAAACCGGCGCCAAGGTCATCGGCGGCACGCTCAATGCCAGCGGCGGCTTCGTCATGCGCGCAGAAAAAATCGGCAGCGAAACCATGCTGGCCCGCATCGTCCAGATGGTGGCTGATGCCCAGCGCTCGCGCGCTCCCATTCAGCGCCTCGCCGACCATGTCTCCGGCTGGTTTGTGCCGCTGGTAATCGCCATTGCCGTCCTTGCCTTTGCCGCATGGGCCGTATGGGGGCCGGAACCCCGTTTCGCCTATGGCCTCGTGGCTGCGGTCGCCGTGCTCATCATTGCCTGCCCCTGCGCGCTTGGTCTGGCCACGCCCATGTCGATCATGGTGGGAGTGGGCCGTGGAGCCCAGGCTGGCGTTCTCATTCGCGATGCCGAGGCCCTTGAACGCATGGAGAAGGTGAACACCATCGTCATCGACAAGACCGGCACGCTCACCGAGGGCAAACCATCCGTCACGTCGATTCAGGCAGCGAATGGAAACGATGAAAGCAAAATCCTCCGCCTTGCCGCCACCGTCGAACAGGCGAGCGAGCACCCGCTGGCGGCCGCCATCGTCGCTGCGGCAAAAGCCCGTGGCATCGCGTTGGGCAAGGTCATGGGTTTCGATTCACCTTCCGGCAAGGGCGCCCTCGGCATGGTGGATCGCAAACGGATCGCCATCGGCAATGCAAAATTCTTGGCCGAACTCAACATCTCAACCGCTGCCGTGGAACCGCAAGCCGAGGCCATGCGCGGCGACGGAGCCACCGCCGTCTTCGTCGCCGTCAACGGCAAGCTGGCGGGCATCCTTGGTATTGCCGATACGATCAAGTCCACAACGCCCGAAGCTCTCCGCACCCTGCGCGAGGCCGGCGTTCGCATCGTTATGCTCACCGGCGACAACCGCACCACGGCGCAGGCGATTGCCCACAAGCTCGGCATCACGGAGATCGAGGCCGACGTGCTGCCCGACAAAAAGGCCGAAATCGTCGCCCGGCTGCGTACCGAAGGCCGCGTCGTGGCCATGGCGGGCGACGGGGTCAACGACGCCCCCGCCTTGGCCGCCGCCGATGTCGGCATCGCCATGGGCACCGGCACTGACGTGGCGATGGAAAGCGCCGGAATCACCCTGTTGAGAGGCGATCTAACCGGCATCGTCCGCGCCCGCCGCCTGTCGCAGGCGACAATGAGCAATATCCGCCAGAACCTGTTCTTCGCCTTCATCTACAACGCCGCCGGAGTGCCGATTGCAGCGGGCGTGCTCTATCCGGTGTTCGGCGTGCTGCTGTCGCCGATGCTCGCCGCCGGTGCCATGGCGCTGAGCTCGGTCAGCGTGATTGGCAATGCGCTGCGGTTGCGGAATGCGGAACTTTGACCGCGATGACGGCTCCACCACTGCGACGCCAGAGATCGCAACAGTTTGGGCTTTACGGCCATTTCGCAACGGGCGGCATTGACATCAAAACGGCATCGACATTGTGGCCAGATTGCAAGCCAAACAGCGTGCCGCGGTCATAGACCAGATTGAATTCTGCGTAACGCCCGCGCTTGACCAACTGCCAATCACGTTCGGCTTCAGTCCAGCCTTCAGACATGCGCTTTTGCACGATAGGCACATAGGCCCGCAGGAAAGCTCGGCCAACGTCTTGGGTGAAGGCAAAATCTTTGTCCCAGTCACCGGTTTCCAGATCATCAAAAAAGATGCCACCGACCCCGCGCGATTCCTTGCGATGGCGGATCAGGAAATATTCGTCGGCCCATTTTTTGAAACGAGGATAATAGTCGGTCCCGTGCTGATCGCATGCGGCACGCAATTCGTTGTGAAAAAATTCGGTATCAGCGGGTACTTCCACCATCGGGTTGAGGTCTGTTCCACCGCCAAACCAAGCGCCGGACGGTGTCCAAAACATCCGGGTATTCATGTGGACGGCTGGCACTTTTGGGCTGCGTAAATGGGCCACCAGGGAAACGCCAGACGCCCAGAATCGCGGATCGTCAGATAAATTCTTGCGCGCTTTCATCGAGCCGAGTGCGGCTGCGGGAAGACGGCCGAAAACTTCAGAAAAGTTGACACCAACTTTTTCGAATAATCTTCCGTCGCGCATGACCGACATAAGGCCGCCACCTGCGTCATCGTCTTCCAAGGCTTGGCGTTTTGTTTGTGATCGAACAAATTTTCCAGACGGCAAAGACGCAAACGGACCTGTGGTTTGCCCGTCCTCAAGGGCCTCAAAACTTGAGCAGATCTGATCGCGCAATTCCGCGAACCAAGCAGATGCCCGCGACTTGCGACTGTTCCATGTTTTGTCGATCATGTAGCAGCGATACCTGCAAGATCGCCAAAGGCCAAGAAAAACGGGTGACTTGGGTAATTTGTCGCGCTATAACGCCGCCACGACTCATGTGGAGGATCGTTGATGCAATATACCGGGCCTAGAATTCCTAGCTGACCAGCCCGGTCTTGGGTTGCTTTCAGCCCAATTCGCATCTTCCTGATCCTTTAGCCCGTTGGAGGGCATCATGTTTCGGTTCTTCGAAAATCTCGTCAATCCATTCGCGGAATTTCCGCAGGTGACCCCGCCAAAGACGTTGCTGGCCTATATTCGCACCCAATTGGTGCCGTACAAACGGCTGTTGCCGATCATGGCAACCGTCAGCGTTTTGGTGGCGCTGATCGAAGCAGGACTGATCTTTTATACCGGTCGGGTGATCGACCTGATGACAGCAACCGGGCCTGCATCGTTCTGGCAAGCACATTCGTTCGAGCTGGTGCTGGCGGCGCTGTTCATCCTTTTCCTGCGACCGGCGTTCATCACCTTGCAGCATTTCTTTCTCGAACAGACGCTGGCATCAAACATGCAAGACCAAGCCCGCTGGCAGGCGCACAAACACCTGCTAGGGCAATCGCGGTCGTTTTTTAAAAAAGACTTTGCCGGTCGGTTTTCAAACCCGGTTATTGAGATAAGGGCGGGAGTTTAAGAAACGGCGGATATTTAGCTTGAGGGGTAGCGGTTCGGCACG
>JANMOK010000226.1:0-1908 GCA_031369165.1 Paracoccaceae bacterium | reverse complement strand
CGGCAATATCGAAGTCCGCCGCACTCAAATCTCGGGCCATATTCACCGAATGGCGGGAATCATCGGGCCAGTGAAATGTCGGCTTTTCGGCCAGAACCACCCCATTTTCAGCACAAATCACCCCTCTGGCGATGACCATTTCAATCGGCAATTTCGTCAAATCCGAGGTCAAAACCACATCCGCCCGCCGCCCCGGCGTGATCGACCCCAATTCCCGTTCCAGCCCGAAATGCGTCGCCGTATTGATCGTCGCCATCTGAATGGCCACAATGGGGTCTAGCCCGCACTTAATTGCATGCCGCAATACGCGGTTCATATGCCCCTCGTGCACCAAAGTGCCGGAATGGCAATCGTCAGTGCATAGAATGAAATTGCGAGGGTCCAAACCTTTTTCCGTCACCGCCGTGATCTGCGCCTTCACATCAAACCACGCCGACCCCAACCGCAGCATCGCCCGCATGCCTTGTCGCACCCGCAGAATCGCGTCTTCCTCGCGCGTGCCTTCATGGTCATCGGCTGGCCCGCCAGCGGCATAGGCATGAAAGCCGTCCAAATCTGGGCTGGCATAATGGCCGCCAACCACTTTACCGGCGCTTTGGGTGGCGGCAATCTCGGCCAGCATATTCGGCTCACCCGCCACAACGGCGGGGAAGTTCATCATCTCACCCAAGCCGATGATCCCCGGCCACGTCATCGCCTCGGCCACATCCTTTGGCCCCAGTTCAAACCCCGTCGTTTCCAATCCCGGAGCCGAGGGCGCGCAAGACGGCATTTGCACAAAAACATTGACCGGCTGCACCGCCGCCTCATCGTGCATCAGCCGCACCCCGCGCAGGCCCATGACATTGGCCACTTCGTGCGGGTCAACGAACATCGTCGTCGTGCCATGCGGCAGCACGGCGCGCACGAATTCTGTGACGGTCAGCATACCGCTTTCGATATGCATGTGACCATCGCACAGTCCGGGAACGGCAAAGCGGTTGCCGGCGTCAATGACGTGGGTGTCAGGCCCGGTCAGACTGGCTTTGTCAGCCCCGATATAGGCAAACCGACCGGATTTTATGGCGATTGTCGTGTCAGCAATAACCTCGCGCGAATGAACATTCACCCAACGCGCATTGCGGATGACCATATCGGCTGGTGCCCGTCCCGCGGCGACGGCCACCAATTCGGCAGCGCAGGCAGGCCAGGATTTGAGCGGGTTCGACATGGCGCAGTCTGCCACGGGCGCGGAAAGGCGGGCAAGGGGTTATTTCATTGGCGAATCTGCGCCTGTGACGTTTATGGTGGATCAGTAGCGGCCCAGCTCGATCCGCCCGGTCGCCAGTTCCGCCCCGGTCGCATCCAGCGCGGTCACCTTGGCCGAATACAGGTTGCCGTTGCCGCCCGAGCAAGGTGGCATGTAGCCCGGCGTCAGGAAATCCCCGGACGTCAGGTTCTCCGCCGCGATCGTGACTCCGTCTGGCATATCCAAAGTTCCCCCCGGAACGCTGGGCAGCGCGACCTTGCCCTCGACCGGCGCTACCACAAAGCCAATCGTGCCGTGGCCGCCGTTGTTCATCGGCTCATAAGTTTCGTCGCTAAAGGCAACGTTAATCGCCGCTGTCCCGTCCGGAACCCCTGCGACGTCCAACGCCGGTGTCGCGCCTGCACCACCCTGCAGCCCGCAGTGCTGGCCGGCCGGCACCGTCACACCGTCCCATGACGGATCGGAGAATGTCAAAGTCAAACCTGACTGTGCCATCGCAGCGCCGCTGAAAAGTGCGCCGACAAGCAGGACGGAAGCAAAGCTGGCCAATTTCGCAAATTGATTCATGATAGTCTCCCGGTTGAATTGTCTCAAACTCGGGAGTTTTGGGCACTTCTTGGCAACCGTTGTTGCTGTGATTGGTACGATGCCTCTGCTAG
>JANMOK010000094.1:0-2766 GCA_031369165.1 Paracoccaceae bacterium | reverse complement strand
GAGCGGCTGATGCGGACGAATTGTTCGGGCGAAAGCCGGGCCTCCAGCGCGGTCATGGTCTCGCGCAACATATACGCTTCCTTGCCCACGTGCAGGTTTACGTAATTGTCCGCGGCCTCGATCCAATCCACGTCGGTGGTCTTGAGAAACAGGATGCGGCCGCCGGACTTGACGACGAGGCGGTCGGCGCGTTTGGCCTCCGGTTTGAGAAAGGAGCGCAGGGAGGAGAGGTGTTTGCCCAGGCGCTGGGCCATGCCTTCGTGAACCAGTTCCTTGGCCCGTTCGACGGCCGTGTGGAAACGCTCCTTGTCGAAGGGCTTCACGAGATAGTCCGCCGCCTGGGCGTCGAAGGCTTGGGCCGAGAATTTTTCGTGGGCGGTGACAAAGACGAACACCGGTTTCTGCTGATCGCCCACTTCCTTGATGGTGGCGAAGCCGTTCAGGCCGGGCATTTCCACGTCCATGAAGACGAGGTCGGGCGCCTGCTTGCGGATGGCGGCGAGGGCCTCCTGGCCGTCGGTCCGATCAAACTGCTCTTTGGCCGCGTCTGTTGCTTCGCGTTGGTGCAAGGCTTGCCACTGGTCATAAGGCATCCCATAGACAATTTCGCGGCCTTGTTCTTTGTCCAGCGCTATGCCACGCCCTGCCGCCGCTTCCTGGTACCAACGGCTCAGGCAGTTGCGGCAAAATCCGGCCAAGTTCATCAGATCGATATTCTGGACATCGCTGCGTTCGCGCAAATGGTCGCGCAGCCGCCGGAACGCCGCTGCCTCTAGTTCAAGCCGCGTTTGGTCATCCATCACGTTTTCTCCTTCCCAAGGCTCGCGATTGCGGCGTTCAGGGCCGGAATGATCTTTTCGGCCCAAGCTTTTTGGCCGTCACCATCTTCGATCAAATCGCTGCGAAATTCGATAAGCAAATGCGGCAAACCACGATTCAATCCATGTACGTTCAACGTATCGCCCGGCAGGCCGCCGGAATAGGGCTCGTTATTGCCAACGCAAACATCACCCAACAAGCGCAGGTTTTGTATGAAAGGCAAAGCCAGCGTGCCATCATCGCCCCACAAGGCGCCGATATGCCATGGCCTTTTCCTGCCGCCCCGCAGTTGTGGCGTGAAAGAATGGATCGACAGCAATACCGGCATCGCTCCAAGCGCAATCTTGTCGTCGATCACCTGGCGGATCGCCGCGTGATAGGGACGATGAAATCGCCGCAATCTTTGCTCGATATCATCCGCGCCTACCCGGCGGTTGCCCGGAATGATCGTGCCATCATACAGCCGCATCAACAGTGTCGGGTCGTCCTCGCCGCGGTTGGCGTCGATTACCAAGCGCGAAAATCGACTGTGAACCAAAATGGCGTTGAAATAATCGGCGATGTATTTGGCCGCGCCCAGAGCGCCCACATCATAGGCGATGTGGCGTTCCAGATCTCCTAGCGCCAATCCAAGGTCAGCAGCGCCAATATCCGGCGGAATGTGTCGCGTGGCGTGGTCACATAGCACGATCACCGGCGAAACGGCATCATCGTTCAGTATTTCAAAAGCGTCGCCATCGACCATGAATTCGCCAACCACCCTGGACTGTCGCCAACACGTATCGTGCGAAACCGCCACATGCCACAGGCCAAAACAACTATTGTTTGACCTTTTGGATTTATCGCTGTTGCTCGAAGCCTGCCGGTATATAAGGGCAACGGAAATTTAGGCAGACACGGGTATCCAGAAAAATGACCGGTATCAAAAGAAACCGAAATGTTAAGATTGTCGCGACGCTGGGGCCGGCATCGGAAACGCGCGAGATGATCAAAACCCTGTTTCTTGCCGGGGCCGATGTATTCCGCCTGAATATGAGCCACGGCGTTCATGCCGACATCCAACGGCGCCATTCGCTCATTCGGGAAGTTGAAAAGGAAGTTGGTCGTCCGATTTGCATTCTGGCCGACCTGCAGGGACCAAAACTGCGCTGCGGCACCTTCGCCCGCGAAAAAGAAATGCTCGTCGCCGGACAAGCCTTCCGCTTCGATCTTGACCCGGCCCCCGGTGACGCAACCCGCGTGAATCTGCCCCATACCGAAATTCTGGAGGCACTGCAGGTCGGATCATCCTTGTTGGTCAATGATGGTAAAATCAGGCTCAAAGTTACGGAATGTTCAAAGACCCATGCCTTGACCGAAGTCATTGTCGGCGGAGAAATCTCGAACCGCAAGGGCGTCAACGTGCCCGATGTGGTTTTGCCCTTGGCCGCACTTTCAGAAAAAGACCGGCGTGATCTGGAATTCATCTGCGATCTTGGCTGTGACTGGCTGGCACTGTCGTTTGTGCAAAGACCCGAAGATGTTACCGAGGCCCGCGATCTGGCCAAAGGACGCGCCGCTATTCTCGCCAAAATCGAGAAACCAGCCGCCGTTACCGCCTTTGCCAGCATTCTGGCCGTCAGCGACGGTATCATGGTGGCACGCGGCGACCTGGGTGTTGAATTGCCCGTGCAAGACGTGCCGCCAATCCAGAAACGCCTTGTGCGCGGCTGTCGTGCGGTTGGCAAACCGGTCATCGTGGCGACGCAAATGATGGAAAGCATGATCCATTCTCCGGTGCCGACACGCGCCGAAGTGTCCGACGTCGCCACCGCCATTTACGAAGGCGCCGATGCGGTGATGCTTTCGGCGGAATCCGCAGCGGGCGACTATCCCGTTGAAGCCGTTGCAACGATGAACGCTGTCGCCATCGAAGTCGAGCGCGACCCGACCTATCGCCAGATCATG
>JANMOK010000161.1:0-3420 GCA_031369165.1 Paracoccaceae bacterium | reverse complement strand
GCTGCGTTCGCCCATGTCGGGGATGTCGAGAACAAGTTTGGCGATGGTCTGACCAGCTTCGATTGGGGCCTCGACCGGACCTTTGTAGACGACACGCGCAGTGATTTTGTTAGCGATGCCTTGCGGGACGAGAATTGATAGATCGCCTTGGGTCATCAAATTGACCCGGTCTTCGGTGCCCAGCCAAACTTCGGCCTGCGAGACGACATCCTCTTTTGCGTAAAGTTGTCTTTCCTCGAACGAGAGAAATGCCCAGGTGACAAGACGTTCGGCTTCCTCGGAACGCTGCTGCATCGAGGTTAGGCCGGTGATCACAAAAGTCACCCGGCGATCCCCCTGTTTGGCGGAGCCGACCAATCCATACCCTGCCTCTTCGGTATGGCCGGTTTTTAGCCCATCGGCCCCGATGCCAAGATACAAAAGGGGATTGCGATTTTCCTGTTTGATACCTTCCCATGTGAATTCGGTATGCGCGAAATACGGGTAATATTCCGGGAAATCGCGGATCAAGGCGGTGGCTACGGTCACCAGGTCGCGGGCCGACATGCGCTGGCTTGGGTCGGGCCAGCCGGTGGAATTGGCGAAATGCGAGTTGGTCATGCCCAATTCGGCGGCTTTGTTGTTCATCCGGTCTGCGAAAGCGTCTTCGGACCCGGAAATGGCTTCGGCAAAGACGATACAGGCATCGTTGCCCGATTGCACGATGACGCCGTGAATTAGGTCTTCGACCCGGATCGACGTGCCGACTTGGGTGAACATTTTGGAACCCTGCATGTTCCAAGCCTTTTCACTGACCGGCAACATCGCGTCCATCGTCAATCGACCCTGTTTCAAGGCCTCAAACACCAAGTAAAGCGTCATCAGTTTTGACATCGATGCCGGGGGCATCAGCACATCGGCATTTTTCTCCATCAGGACCATGCCGGTGTTGTGGTCAACCACCAGCGCTTCGCGCGCAGCGGTATCAAGTGCCAGGGCCGGTTGGGGCAGGGCGGTTGCAGTGCATCCTGCGACTACAGTTAGAATGACAGCAAGGGTGGCGCGGAAGATCATGGCAGACCTCAGCCTTTGGCGATGAATGCTTCGGGATAGCCCAGTTCGCGGACACGAACCAGGGTGGCGTCAAGTTCAGCCTGCGACTGTGCCGGACCGACGACGACATAGAAAAGCGGGGCACCGCCTTGCGTGGTTTCACGGACAACGGCGTTTAGCCCCGCCGCCACAAGTTTTGCGGCCAAAGATTCGACGTTTGCTTTGCTTGAGCCGCTGGCGACCTGCACAAATGGCCGCTCAAGATCGCTCGTTGGCGCCGGTTCGGCAACTGCGGGCGATTCAGCGGCAACGTCAAGGGTCTCCGCCACTTGTTCGGGCAGCGGGACTGCCAGAATTTCGGTTGCCGTGATCGGCTCCAGCGACGTCCCTTCCAGTGGGATCGGTTCACCGGAATCATCCACCAATGTCGGCTTGTTGCCAAAACCCGACCCGGCACTTCCTGCCCTGGGCTCGGGCGCGGTTTCGGTTTCACCGGCCGTGGACTGGCCATCGAGTGCATCGAGAGCAGCTTGGTCTTCTGCTGCCGGTGACAACGCCAAATCTTCGGGTGGCAAGGTTTCAGCAACCGGCGCGTTGAGGCCAGTGTTTTTTGGTTTGGCACCAAATAGAGCAGAACCCGCCGACCCGGCGGAAGCAGGTTCGGCAATTTCCTCGGATACCGGAATTTCTGAGGTAGCCAATGCCTCATCGACAGCGGCATCGGCGGCGGCAAGCGCCGAATCCTCGGCGATGACCGCTTCGGTATCCGCCTGATTTTCAACAACCTCGGCTTGCGGTGGCGGGGCGACGGGTTCACGGCGCAAGGCGGTGACCGTTACCGATGTTGGCGTACCGGCGTTGACGCGCAAGGCGACCGCGGCGTCGGCTGACAATTGGAATAGCGGACCGGGAAAATCCCGCTCGCGGTGGAAAAGCGCGGCTTGAATGGTTTTGCCAGTGTCATCGTTGCGGATTTCGACGCGTTCAGGCGTGGTAGCATCCGGATGCGCGATCCAAACTCCGCCCAAGGACGGGCGTCCGTCCCATAATGCATTCTCGGTTTTCTGGAAGACTGAAGCGTCGCGGATTTCTGCCGCTGTTGGCGCAGTGTCGCCCGATGCCCCCGAGTTGGCGCCAGAAAACAGCGCTCCTTCGCCACATGACGCGAGCATCATGAACAGAACGGTCACTTGCATCGGTGAAAGGGCAAATGCGGAAATCCGGCGGTGAATTATCATGGCTTCTCCTGTATTCGGCGAATCCTGGCGGAAATTGAAACTGTTTCGCCGCGCCGCCTCTGCTCAATTTCTTTCAGGATTCTTTTGCGGCATTTCTAACCAATGTGCCGGGGGAAGGAAAGGGTTCACTAGGGCTGGTAGAGTGTAATATCCAACCAACTAGAACCGCGAAAAATTGCCGCAACACGGGTTTCCCTTTCCTGTCCACCCCACTAAGAAGACGCCGTCGGAGGAGTGGCAGAGCGGTTGATTGCACCGGTCTTGAAAACCGGCGTGGGTGAAAGTCCACCGTGGGTTCAAATCCCACCTCCTCCGCCATTGCCCGAAATTCCGTGTGCACAACCCGTACACAGGACGTGCACAGGGCGTGCATACGATTTTGGGGGCGGGTGATAAAATCGGCGGCGATTCAACAGTCAAGTTGCGGATTTCTTTGGTAAAAATCGTTTTGGTCGCGTTTTCGGGGCGATCCGCGAATTTAGCGGAATTCACCCGGTTTGCGCCTTTGCCCGCTCCTGATTGAGCCAGAACAGCCGGGCGAGGATTTCGTCGTCGGTGAGTTTGCCCGCCCGCCAGTCATCACCCCAGCCATAAGCCTCGGCCACAGCCTCATCCAGCGCCTTGTGGGCGTGGTCGAGCCAGGCCGGGCGGGCGTTGTAGAGGTTGGTCAGGGTGCGCTTTTTCAGCGTGGCCGCCGCCTTGGGGCTGACCGGCAGGATGCGGTCGGGGTAGCCGGGGACGACTTCGGGGACGCGGTTGACCAGATCAGACGGGTTCAGCCAGGCTTCGCGCACTTCGTCCGTTGCAAGGGATAACTTATGGCGAAACTCTGCGTCAGGTTCGCAACACTAACTCGGTAAAAATCCAAGCTCGAACACCTGTGGGCGCAGTTTCGCGGACAGGTCCGCATATGCGGCCTTGAAGGGGTCGAAGTCGGTGAATTCCGTATCGCTAACGGCTTCGAGCGAGCGGCGAACCTGATACCAACCTGCATCCGCGCGGCCGAGCTTGCAGTCCTGTCTGATCTTGTTGGGGAAGCTGGTCGCGTGGAAGCGCTGGAACAGGTTGCGGCCTTCGTCTAGCACGGCCTTAGCTTGGGGCGATAACGTCATGCCTGCCATATAGCGCGCCATGAAATCGCTCTCGATCC
>JANMOK010000153.1:0-5880 GCA_031369165.1 Paracoccaceae bacterium | reverse complement strand
CACGCACGGTCGATTTCTCTGCAACACCCGATTACCCGCAAACAGATACGCTTTGTTGCGCCTTTGCCGAACCACATGCAAAAGACGTGGGATTTGTTTGGTTGGAGCGTGGGCGATGCGGCAGATGACCCGTTTGCGGATGAAGAATGAGCGCGCCGACGTGGTTTGCCCTTGGGGCGGGGCAAAGCAAGAAACGTTGGTGGAAAGAAGTTTCGGTTCGTCCAGTTGCGACTGGGTTTGAAATTTGGCTGGACGCGCGGCAATTGCGCAGCCCGGCCAAGGCGGATTTCGTGGTGCCAACGCGGGCGATGGCAGAAGCGGTTGCGCATGAATTTCGCGCCCAAGTCAGTCCAATTGATCCCAACACCATGCCGGTTACGCGGGCGGCGCATGCGGCGATTGACAAGGTAACGCCGCGCAAGGCCGAAGTTGTGGCCGAATTGGTAGGTTATGGCGGGGCAGATGTGTTGTGCTATCGCGCAGGCGCACCAGAACGCCTGAGAGCACGTCAGGACGCCATGTGGCAGCCTTGGCTTAAATGGGTGGCCGAAAGATTTAGCGCCCCCCTAGCGGTCTATACGGGCGTTATACACGGGGTGCAGGAGAGGTCGAGTTTGGATCGGTTGACCAAGGTGGTTGAGGGGTTTGATGCCTTTGAATTGACCGCGCTGCACGATCTGGTGGCGATAAGTGGGTCGCTGGTTTTGGGGCTTGCGGTGGCGGATGGCCAGCTTTCTGCCAATGACGCGTTCGACATATCGCGCCTTGACGAGGTTTGGCAGGCCGAGCTTTGGGGGTTTGACGAGGATGCCGAAGCGGTTGTGGCTCTGAAACGGCAAAGTTATTTGAATGCCGAAAGGTTCCTTGCATTTGCCCGCGCCCGCCCTGCCGTCGCGTAATGCGGCCATAGCGGCGCGATTGTACCTGACTTGTATCGCATTCCACCCCAATCATTCCTTGACCTTTGGGGGCGTCATGGCATCAATTCGTCACGGCGCACCGAATTGGTCTGCCAACAAACTGATTCCGGCAAGAAAGCCGGACCGCTGCCCGGTCATCGGGCAGTCGTTAGGGGAGAGAACTTGATGAAGAAAACGATGTTCCTTGGAACACTGGCGGTGCTTGGCATGACGGCGGGAATGGCCGCTGCTGGCACGCTGGACGATGTAAAGGCGCGCGGGCATTTGCAATGCGGCGTTAACGTGGGCTTGGTGGGCTTTGCGGCACCCGATGCCAGCGGCGAATGGGATGGCTTTGATATTGGTTACTGCCGTGCTTTGGCTGCAGCGATTTTTGGTGATCCAAAAGCCGTGCAATTCACCCCGACAACCGGTCAGACCCGCTTTACCGCGCTGGCTTCGGGCGAAGTCGATATTCTGGCGCGTAACTCAACCTGGACTTACAGCCGTGACACCGACCTGAAATTGAACTGGGTTGGCGTCAACTATTACGACGGTCAGGGCTTCATGGTCAAAAAAGACCTCGGCGTTGCTTCGGCCAAAGAACTCGACGGCGCGACGGTTTGCATTCAGACCGGCACCACGACCGAGTTGAACCTTGCCGACTTCTTCAAAGAAAACGGCATGACCTACGAGCCGGTTCCGATTGAAACCGACGATCAAGCGATTCAGCAGTTCTTGGCTGGTGCTTGCGATGCCTATACTACGGACGCTTCGGGTCTGGCGGCGGCGCGTGCGACGTTTGAAGATGCGGCGGCTTATGTTGTTCTGCCGGAAATCATCTCGAAAGAGCCGCTGGGGCCGTTGGTTCGTCATGGCGACGACCAGTGGGAAGATATTGCCAGCTGGGTGCTGTATGCGCTGATCATTGCGGAAGAAAAAGGCATCACCTCGGCCAATCTGGACGAAATGGCCAAAGGCGTGACCGATGAAGAAATCAATCGTCTGCTGGGCGTTGGCGAAGACGACATGGGCGCGATGATGGGCATGCCGAAAACCTGGGGCTATAACGCCATCAAGGCCGGTGGCAATTATGGCGAGTTGTTCGAGCGCCATCTGGGCGAAAAAACCGCCCTTGGTCTGGCACGCGGCCTGAACGCGCTGTGGACCCAAGGCGGTCTGCAATACGCACCGCCAGTGCGTTGAACTGAAATTGGAAGGGGTGCTTGACGGCGCCCCTTCCGCTTTCCGCAGACAAGCGAGCGCATATGTCCAGTTACACTGACGTTTCCCACGACAGGTTCCGGCTTGGGATGTTGCTGTATGATACGCGCTATCGCTCGCTGACGATTCAGGTTGTGGCAGTGATCGGCTTTGTGTCGCTGCTGGCGTGGCTGACGTCAAACACCATTCAGAACCTGCACGAATTGGGCAAGCCGTTCACCTTTGTCTTTCTGGGCCGGCGCGCCGGCTATGACATCAACCAGCGGCTGATCGAATATACCAGCGACAGCACGCATGCGCGCGCGGCGCTGGTGGGGATATTGAATACCGCATTGGTCGCCGTGCTGGGCTGTATCCTGGCGACAGTGATTGGCGTGACGATGGGGATATTGCGGCTGTCAAAGAACTGGATCGTTGCCAGACTTGCCAGCATTTACGTCGAGACGTTCCGCAATGTGCCGGTGCTGTTGTGGATTTTGCTGTTTTTCGCGGTGCTGAGCGAGATCACCCCCGAGCCAAGGGCCTTCAAGGGCGAGAATCCGTCGGCAAGCATGTGGCTGTTTGACAGTATCGCAGTCACCAACCGGGGTATTTTCGTGCCGATGCCGCTATTCTCGTCCGGTGCGGGCATTATTGCGATTATCCTGCTGGTGTCAGTCGTTGCCGCATATTTATTCCGTCGCTATGCGCGGGTTCAACAAGCGGCAACCGGGAAGATCTTGCCGGTTTTCTGGGTCAATCTTGGCCTGATCGTTGTGCCGGCCTTGGCAGCGTTCTTTTTGCTGGGCCGTCCGATCGCTTTGGAATATCCGGTGCTCAGTGGCTTCAACTTCCAGGGCGGGCTGCTGATGCGCAATTCGTTCACCGCGCTGTGGCTGGCCCTGTCGGTCTATACCGGCACCTATATCGCCGAGATTGTTCGCGGCGGCATTTTGGCAATCTCCAAGGGCCAGACCGAGGCGGCCTATGCGTTGGGTTTGCGACCGGGGCGGACGACAAACCTTGTCATCCTGCCGCAAGCCTTGCGGGTGATCATTCCGCCATTGATTTCGCAATACCTCAACATCACCAAGAATTCCTCGCTGGCCATCGCCATTGGCTATATGGATGTCCGCGCGACGCTGGGCGGCATCACCATGAACCAGACCGGGCGCGAACTGGAATGCGTGCTGTTGCTGATGGGGTTTTATCTGATTGTCAGCCTGACGATTTCGACGCTGATGAATTGGTACAACGCAAGTGTTGCACTGGTGGAGCGTTGACATGAACCAGATATTTGAGCCCTTCGCCCGCAGTGAAATGCTTCCCCCCTCCGAGCCGCCGGTGCTGGAAAAAGGCTGGATCAAATGGGCGCGGGAAAATCTGTTTTCCAGCCCGCTGAATGCGGTCATGACGGTCGTTTCGTTGTACGTGGTCGTTTGGCTGTTCACCGCCATTTACCCGTGGTTCGCCAATTCCGTCTGGTTTGCCGGCTCGTTGACCGAGTGCCGGGCGATCAACACCGGTGCCTGCTTTGCGGTGATAACCGAACGCTGGGCGCAGTTGATGTTCGGGTTCTATCCTGCCGAATTATACTGGCGCCCGACTTTAGCCTTCGTGCTGTTGATCGTGGCGATTGCGCCGGTGCTGTACAGCGAATTGCCGCGAAAGATGATCTGGTTCACGGCGATTTATCCCGGCCTGATGGTCTGGCTGCTGTGGGGCGGCTCGCTGTGGGGGCCAGTAATGGCATATGCGGGTCTGGTTGGCGGCTGGTTCCTGATCAAAGTCATCAGCAGCAATCTGGGCGCGCTGGCGGCGGCAATAGTTTCGATGCTCGCCGTTCTGGTCTGGTGGCTGTTTTTCAGCGCCAACGCGGCGCAGGTTGCGCAATCCTTGGTGCCGCTGAATATCGAATCCGTTGAAAGCCGCAATTTCGGCGGGTTCATGCTGTCGTTCGTCGTCGGGGTCACTGGCATTGCCTTGTCGCTGCCTTTGGGCATTTTGCTGGCGCTGGGGCGGAAGTCGGACCTGTTTTTCGTGCGCACCATCTGTATCGGTTTCATCGAGTTCATACGCGGGGTGCCGCTGATCACCCTGCTGCTGGTGGCGGCGACTTTGCTCAACATTTTCCTGCCACCGGGAACGAACTTTGACATCATCCTGCGCGTCATCATCATGGTGACGCTGTTTTCGGCCGCCTATATGGCCGAGACCATTCGTGGCGGTCTGGCCGCAATCGGGCGCGGCCAGTTTGAAGCGGCGGATGCGATGGGCTTGAATTATTGGCAGGCACAGCGGCTGATCGTGATGCCGCAGGCACTGAAAGTGTCGATCCCTGGCATCGTCAACAACTTCATCGGCCTGTTCAAGGACACGACGCTGGTGTCGATCATTGCGCTGCTGGACCCGCTGGGGTTCGCCAAGGGCATTCGCGCCAATGCCGATTGGAACGGCATCGTCTGGGAGTTGTATGGCTTTATCGCCTTGGTGTTTTTCATCTGCTGTTTTGGCATGTCGCGCTATTCGCAATATCTGGAGCGCAAGTTGCGCACCACTCACTGAAACGAGGATCAAATGAGCTCCATCGCCGCCAAGCTGCAAGTTTCTGACGAGACCGCCATTCAGATCACCAACATGAACAAATGGTACGGCTCGTTCCATGTGTTGCGCGACATCAACCTGACGGTTTATCGCGGCGAGCGGATTGTGGTTTGCGGCCCGTCGGGATCGGGCAAATCAACCCTGATCCGCTGCATCAACCGGCTGGAAGAGCACCAGAAGGGCACGATCATTGTTGATGGCACCGAGTTGTCGTCGGATTTGAAAAACATCGACCGCATCCGCTCGGAAGTTGGCATGGTGTTCCAGCATTTCAACCTGTTCCCGCATCTGACCATTTTGGAAAACTGCACCTTGGCCCCGATCTGGGTGCGCAAGACGCCCAAGAAGGAAGCCGAAGAGATTGCGATGCAGTTTCTGACCAAGGTCAAGATTCCCGAACAGGCGCTGAAATATCCGGGGCAGTTGTCCGGCGGTCAGCAGCAGCGCGTGGCGATAGCGCGGTCGCTGTGCATGAAGCCGCGGATCATGTTGTTTAACGAGCCGACTTCGGCCTTGGACCCCGAGATGATCAAGGAAGTGCTCGATACGATGATCGATCTGGCGCAGGAGGGGATGACGATGATCTGCGTCACCCACGAGATGGGATTCGCGCGGCAGGTGGCGAACCGGGTGATTTTCATGGATCAGGGCCAGATCGTCGAACAAAACGAGCCGGAGGAATTCTTTCACAACCCGCAGAGTGATCGCACGAAGCTTTTCCTCAGCCAGATTTTGGGGCATTGACTTAAGCTTAACCATTCCCGTGCTAGCAGGAAATTGCGCGGCTTTGCCGCAGTTTTGCGCTGACACAGGAGCGGACTTTGCCCCGGCATATCAAATACAAAAAACCGATTTATCTGACCAATTTTGACGACCACCAAGATTACTATATCGGCAACAAAAAACCCGATCTGGTTTACGGCTTTCGCGGCAATGACACGCTGTTTGGCATGGACGGCAACGACATTATCAAGGGCGGTTTGGGTGATGACCTGATTTATGGCGGCAAGGCCAATGATCGACTGTTGGGCGAATGGGGCGATGACTTTCTGTTTGGCGGAATTGGCAATGACGTGATGACCGGCGGTTTGGGTTTTGACACGTTTATGTTTGAAACCCATGCCGGGTCCAACCTCGGCCCAAGTGTCGCAGACAAAGTCGCAGACCAATGTGG
>JANMOK010000099.1:0-2477 GCA_031369165.1 Paracoccaceae bacterium | reverse complement strand
GCCCGTTTCACTGCATCGACCAATTCCATCGGTGTATCGTTGTCGTTCAACTCGACATCGAACAACTCACGCATCCGGGTTTCCACCGGCTCGGGCAAACGCCTTGTCACGATTACTTTGGGGCGGGCGGTCATGTGCGTTTCCTGTTCCGTCTGTTGCGGAGTTCACGTTATACTGCCAGCATAACAAATGGGACGAGCAGGTCCAAATGAAACGATTGCTGATTTTGGCGCTGGCTTTGGCGCTGGCCGCACCGGTTTGGGCACAGGAACTGGGCAAAGTCACCGGCCTGCCGATTCCGCGATTTGTTTCGCTGAAATCCAATTCCACCAACGCCCGCCGCGGCCCCAGCCTCAGCCACCGTGTCGATTGGGAATTCCTGCGCAAAGGCCTGCCGGTGCGGGTGACCGCCGAATACGAAAACTGGCGCCGCGTGGAAGACAATGAAGGCGCAGGCGGTTGGGTCCATTACACGCTGTTGTCGGGCTCGCGCACGGTTTTGGTGACGGCGGACGAAGCAACCCTCTACCGCGACGCCAACCCCACCTCCGCCAAAGTCGCCGTCGCCAAAGCAGGCGTCATCGCCTATGTCGATTCCTGTGGTAACGGCTGGTGCGAGATCGAAATAGACAGCTACGACGGCTGGACCGAAGCGGGGAACCTGTGGGGGGTTTATGGGGTGGAGATGACACCACAAGACTAATCCTCGCCATTGCGGCTCTACAATCGCCAAAGCAATCCGTCACATAAGCTCTGGATTTCTTCGCTGTGTTCGCAACGACGCGTAAAAATTCCTTCCTTCACTCTTCCGCCCCCTCGCAGGCGGCGACCGACCTTGGAAGGGCGTCTGCGCCCTTCCGGGGGAAGGTCGGGCGCAGCCCTGCGCGGCGCTTCGGGCGGTGATTGTGGGAATGGTTCGGGTAAATAGCGAAAGTGGGATGGATTTCATCCTGCTTGGCAACAATTCATCCGAGGGAAAGTTGATTATTGCGGCAAGCGCAGACGCACTACTGTTTGCTAATTGTCATATGGCGGCAACTTATTTGCCCACTTGTGCCGCTCATCTGGGTCACTGGGCGGGTGTCGCTGCAACATGAGTTTGCGCTCAGACAAGACCTGTTCGGCAATTTCTTTCTGGATCGACTTTTCTTCACGCAAAACGAAAATCCCCAAAACTATTGAGGCAACGAGCATTACCGGAAACAAAAACACCCAACATGCGACGTAGACGGCAATACCGACAAATCCTTGATTTGCGGCAAAAGCAAATAGAACAATGGCACCTGCCACGGCCCAAGCGAGAAACGAAAGACCGACAATTAGGGTTACGGCCAGAACAGCCAATAAAATAATGACACTATACGGCAGTTCCAAAGCTACCCCGCCCAAAATAATAACAAAAAGTAGGTCGCTTCGCCCTTCTCCTCAAACCCGTCGCAACCTAATCACCACATCGACCTTGGAAATCTCGGTCCCTTCCGGCGGCACCGGCAGCGACTCGATCCGAACCGCATCCACCGGCGCATCGGTAATCCGCCCGTCTTCTTCCCAATAATAATGCGGGTGGTCGTCGGTGCGGGTGTCGAAATACGACCGGGTGCCATCGACCGTCACCTCGATCATCAGCCCGGCCTGACAAAACGCCCGCAGGGTGTTGTAGACCGTCGCCAGCGACACCGCTTCGCTGGCCGCATGCAGGCTTTCCGCCGTCACATGCCGATTCAGCCCGTCGCCGACCAGCAGTTCCGCCAGCACCAACCGCTGCCGCGTTGGCCGCAAACCTGCACCCGCCAGCCAAGCGGTTGCCCGACGGCCCTCAGTCGTCATTCGCGCTCGAGGATACAAACTCATCCCCCAATCCTAAGCCCTGAGAGCCAATGCGTAAACAGACTTTCTGTTGCGCCACATCCCGGCCCAATGCTAGGGGAAACGGAACAACAAAAGGCGACCCTGCAATGCGGCCAACCAGCTTTGATTACGATGCCCTTTTGGCCTGTTCGCGCGGCGAAATGTTCGGCCCCGGCAACGCCCAGCTTCCCGCCCCGCCGATGTTGATGATGGACCGGATCACCGATATTTCCGGCGACGGTGGCGAACACGGTCAGGGCCACGTCGTCGCCGAATTCGACATCAAACCCGACCTGTGGTTCTTTGACTGCCACTTCCCCGGCAACCCCATCATGCCCGGCTGCCTTGGGCTGGACGGCCTCTGGCAACTGACCGGCTTCAACCTCGGCTGGCGCGGCTGGCTGGGCCGGGGTTATGCTTTGGGCGTGGGTGAGGTCAAACTGACCGGCATGGTCCGCCCCGACCGCAAGCTGCTGCGCTATTTCGTCGATTTCACCAAAGCCATCCAAACCCGCCGCCTGACAATGGGCCTCGCCGACGGCCGGGTTGAAGCCGATGGCGAGGTGATCTACTTGGTCAAAGACATGAAGGTCGCGCTGTCGGCAAGCTGAGGTGTTGTGGTGTTACGG
>JANMOK010000090.1:0-4463 GCA_031369165.1 Paracoccaceae bacterium | reverse complement strand
TCTGGTGTGCTCGGCGGCGGATGGCCCGATGCCGCAGACCCGCGAACATATCCTGCTGGCGCGGCAGGTCGGGGTTCCGGCTTTGGTGGTTTATCTCAACAAGGTCGATCAGGTCGATGATGCGGAATTGCTGGAACTGGTCGAGATGGAGCTGCGCGAACTTCTGACCATGTACGAATTCCCCGGTGATGATATCCCGATCACTCCGGGTTCGGCACTGGCGGCGCTGGAGGACCGTGATCCCGAGATTGGCGAAATGTCGATCAGGAAACTGATGCAGACGGTGGATGATTATATCCCGACGCCAGTCAGGGCCTTGGACAAACCGTTCCTGTTGCCGATCGAGGATGTGTTCTCGATTTCCGGCCGTGGCACGGTGGTGACCGGGCGGGTCGAGCGTGGCATCATCAACGTCGGCGACGAGGTCGAGATCATCGGGCTGAAAGACACGCAAAAGTCGATCTGCACCGGGGTGGAGATGTTCAGGAAGCTGCTGGATCGCGGACAGGCCGGCGACAATATCGGCGCCTTGCTGCGCGGCATTGACCGTGAAGCGGTCGAGCGCGTGCAGGTTCTGTGCAAGCCGGGTTCGGTCAAACCGCATACCAAGTTTGAAGCACAGGCCTACATTCTGACCAAGGAAGAGGGTGGCCGTCACACGCCGTTCTTTGCCAATTACCGTCCGCAATTCTATTTCCGCACCACCGATGTGACCGGTACGGTTGAACTGCCGTCGGGCACCGAAATGGTGATGCCGGGCGACAATTTGAAGTTCAACGTCGAACTGATCGCCCCCATCGCCATGGAAGAAAACCTGCGCTTCGCCATCCGCGAAGGCGGACGGACTGTCGGCGCCGGGGTGGTGGCGAAGATCATTGCTTGAAATGAAATAGCGCGACCGGGGTAACCCGGTCGCAACCTTACGTAACCTGCGGCCCGAGAGGCGAAGATAATGCAGAGCCAAACCATTCGAATCCGGCTGAAGGCCTTTGATTTCCGCGTGCTGGACGCCAGCACCGCTGAAATCGTCAATACCGCAAAGCGAACCGGTGCGCGCGTGCGCGGGCCGATCCCTTTGCCGAACCACATTGAGAAATTCACTGTTTTGCGCGGACCCCATATCGACAAAAAGTCGCGCGAACAGTTTGAAATTCGGACGCACAAGCGTCTGCTCGACATCGTTGACCCAACGCCGCAAACCGTGGACGCGCTGATGAAGCTCGACCTCGCTGCTGGTGTTGACGTCGAAATCAAACTCTGAAGGTGTGAAATGCGCTCTGGAGTAATCGCTAAAAAACTGGGGATGACCCGGTTGTTCATGGACGACGGTCGGCAGATTCCTGTCACCGTTTTGCATATGGAAAACGTTCAGGTCGTGGCCCAGCGCACCGGCGAGCGGGACGGCTATTCAGCCGTGCAGCTTGGCGCGGGCAATGCCAAGGCCAAGAATACCACGCAGCCGATGCGCGGCCACTTTGCCGTGGCGAAAGTCGCGCCGAAACGCAAACTGGCCGAGTTTCGCGTCACGCCGGATGCGATGATTGGTGTGGGTGAAGAGATCACCGCCGACCATTACTTGGCGGGCCAGTATGTTGATATTGCGGGTACATCGATCGGCAAAGGTTTTGCCGGCGCGATGAAGCGGCACAATTTCTCCGGTTTGCGGGCCTCGCATGGCGTTTCGGTCTCGCACCGCAGCCACGGGTCGATTGGCCAGTGCCAAGACCCGGGCAAGGTGTTCAAAGGCAAGAAAATGGCCGGGCATATGGGTGCGGTTCGGGTGACGACGCAAAACCTGCAAGTCGTGCGCACCGATGCCGGTCGTGGTTTGATCATGGTCAAAGGCGCGGTTCCGGGCAGCAAGGGTGGTTGGGTGACGATCAAGGATGCGGTCAAACGCGCGGCCCCGAAAGATTTGCCGATGCCTGCTGGATTGCGGTCTGCCGCTGCGGCTTCTGCCGTGGTTGAAGCGCCGGTTACTGCCCCCGAAGGAGGCGCTGAAGAATGAAGCTCGATGTCATAAAACTGGACGCGGGCAAAGCGGGGTCGATTGACCTTGACGACGCGATCTTTGGCTTGGAGCCGCGTGTGGACATTCTGCACCGGGTGGTGCGTTACCAACTGGCGAAACGTCAGGCGGGCACGCATGCCACTTTGGGCAAGTCGGATGTGTCCTATTCGACCAAGAAAATCTATCGCCAAAAGGGCACCGGTGGCGCACGCCACGGGTCACGCAAGGCACCGATTTTCCGCAAGGGCGGTGTCTACAAAGGGCCGCAAGTGCGCAGTCATGCGCATGATTTGCCCAAGAAGTTTCGCGCTTTGGGCCTGAAGCACGCTCTGTCGTCGAAGGTCATTTCCGGCGAGTTGGTGATCATCGACACGGTTGACATGAAGGCTGGCAAAACCGGCGCTTTGGCGGCGGCGATCAAAAAACTGGGCTGGACCAAGCCTTTGGTGATTGACGGCGCAAGCGTGGATGCGAATTTCGCGCTGGCGGCGGGCAACATTGAAGGTTTGAACGTGCTGCCGAGCATGGGCGCCAACGTCTATGACATTCTGAAAGCGAACACTTTGGTTCTGACCAAGGCGGGCGTGCAAGCCTTGGAGGCGCGGTTGAAATGACCAGCAAAGCAGCCCTTTACGACGTGATCCGTCGCCCGATCATCACCGAAAAAGCCACCCAAGCGTCGGAATCCGGCGCGGTGGTGTTTGAAGTGGCGATGGAATCTGACAAGAAACTGATCAAGGAAGCCGTCGAGACCCTGTTCAACGTCAAGGTCAAGGCGGTCAACACCACAATCACCAAAGGCAAAGTGAAGCGGTTCCGCGGCAGGCTTGGAACGCGCAGCGATGTCAAGAAAGCCTATGTCACGCTGGTTGAGGGTAACACCATCGACGTGACCACGGGCCTGTAATTTAGAAGCGAAACGGAAGACAGCAAGATGGCATTAAAGTCGTATAAGCCGACAACGCCAGGCCAGCGCGGGCTGGTTCTGATCGACCGCTCCGAGCTTTGGAAAGGCCGCCCTGTTAAATCCCTGACTGAGGGACGCAACGAAAAGGCGGGCCGGAACAATACCGGACGGATAACCATGCGGCGGCGCGGCGGCGGGGCAAAGCGCCTGTATCGCATCGTCGATTTCAAGCGCGTGAAATTTGATATGGTCGCGGTGGTGGAGCGGATCGAGTATGACCCGAACCGCACGGCGTTTATCGCCCTGATCAAATACGAGGACGGCGAGCAGAGCTATATTCTGGCACCGCAGCGTCTGGCGATTGGCGACCAAGTGGTTGCCGGTGCCAAGGTTGACGTGAAGCCGGGCAATGCGATGCCGTTCACCGGCATGCCGATTGGCACGATAGTGCACAACGTCGAGCTGAAGGCTGGCAAAGGCGGGCAGATTGCCCGTGCGGCTGGCACTTATGTGCAGTTCGTTGGTCGTGATGGCGGTTACGCGCAAATCCGGCTGTCGTCGGGTGAATTGCGCATCGTGCGGCAAGAATGCATGGCGACGGTGGGGGCAGTTTCAAACGCCGACCATTCCAACCAGAACATCGGTAAAGCCGGTCGCAACCGGCACAAGGGCATTCGCCCAAGCGTTCGCGGTGTGGTTATGAACCCGGTCGATCACCCGCATGGCGGTGGTGAAGGTCGCACGTCGGGTGGACGCCACCCGGTTACGCCTTGGGGCAAGGGCACCAAGGGCAACAAGACCCGCAAGAACAAAGCGACGACCAAGTATATTCTGCGCACGCGCCACGTGCGCAAAGGCAAGTAGGAGCCGAACCCACATGACACGTTCCATCTGGAAAGGCCCCTTCGTTGACGGCTACGTGCTGAAGAAAGCCGAGAAGTCACGAGATTCGGGCCGCAACGAAGTGATCAAAATCTGGTCGCGCCGTTCGACAATTCTGCCCCAGTTCGTGGGGCTGACTTTTGGTGTTTACAACGGCCAGAAACACATTCCGGTCAATGTGACCGAGGAAATGATCGGGCAGAAGTTTGGCGAATATTCGCCCACCCGCACCTATTACGGCCATGCGGCCGACAAAAAAGCGAAACGGAAGTAAGTCATGGGACAAGTGAAAAATCCGCGTCGCATCGGCGAAACCGAAGCAATCGCCACCACCCGCATGCTGCATACATCGGGGCAAAAACTGAATCTGGTTGCGGCGATGATCCGCAACAAGCCAGTCGGCAAGGCTTTGGCCGATTTGACGTTTTCCAAAAAGCGTATCGCTGACGATGTGAAGAAATGCCTGCAATCGGCAATTGCCAATGCTGAAAACAACCACAATCTGGATGTCGACGAACTGATCGTCGCCGAGGCGTGGGTTGGCAAGAACATCACGCTGAAACGCGGTCGTCCACGGGCGCGCGGTCGGTTTGGCAAGATCATGAAACCGTTTAGCGAAATCACCATCAAGGTCCGGCAGAAAGCTGCCGCAGCCGAGGAGCA
>JANMOK010000046.1:0-3879 GCA_031369165.1 Paracoccaceae bacterium | reverse complement strand
GAACACGGCCACCCTGCGATGATTGGCTCTGTTTGGTATGGCGCACCGCCATATTCACGCCTTCGACAATCACTTTGTGCTCGGTCGGCTTAACGCGGGTGATCTCACCCTTCTTGCCTTTGTCCTTACCAGTCAGGACGATCACTTTATCGCCCTTTTTCAACTTAGCAGCCATCACAACACCTCCGGCGCAAGGGAGAAGATTATCATGAAATTCTTCGCCCGCAGTTCGCGCACGACCGGCCCGAAAATACGGGTGCCGATAGGATCGTTCTGGTTGTTGAGAATGACAGCGGCATTGCGGTCAAACCGAATGGCAGTGCCGTCTTCGCGGAACACTTCTTTGGCGGTGCGAACGACAACGGCTTTGCGCACGTCGCCTTTTTTCACCCGACCGCGCGGAATGGCTTCTTTGACGGATACGACGATAATATCGCCAACCGAGGCATAACGCCTTGCGGCCCCGCCGAGGACCTTGATGCACTGAACCCGGCGAGCGCCCGAGTTATCAGCAACATCCAGATTGGTCTGCATCTGGATCATAGTGTTTCTCCCGACCTGTGGGAACCAGTCCCACGGTTTCGATGAAACCGGAAAATCTGCGCCTTATTCGGCGAAAACTTCCCAGCGTTTGGTTTTCGACACCGGCGGACATTCGCGGATTTTCACCGCGTCACCAGTCTTGTAGGTATTCAATGGATCATGCGCCCGGTATTTTTTCGACCGGCGAATTGTCTTTTTCAGGACCGGATGCGTGAACCGGCGCTCGACCAGAACCGTGATGGTCTGCTCGTTCTTGTCGCTGGTCACGGTGCCCTGCAAAATGCGCTTTGGCATAGTTGGTTCTACCTATTTTGCCGCCGCCGCGGCTTTTTCGTTGAGTATCGTCATCACGCGCGCGGCGTCCCGTCGGACTGATTTCATGCGTGCGGTGTTTTCCAATTGACCCGTGGCCTTTTGGAATCGCAAATTGAAAGCTTCTTTTTTCAACGTCTCAAGTTGCGTGCGCAACTGGTCGGCTGTTTTCTCTCTTACTTCCGCAGCTTTCATCGCTGAGGTATCCTTCTCTCAAACACCAGACGGCCCCTAGGAAGGGTCACCGTGGACCTAGTGGAACAATATGATACAGGCGAATCCGGGAGGCCCGGAATCGCTGGATGCGGTCGTATAGGGGATGGGGGGGCGGAGGGCAAGGGGGAAGATCGCATGTGGACTTGCTTCACAAAAGTGGAGAGGCATTTTGCGCCTTGGTGGCGATTGCGATGGGACAGGGACGGTTTGCGCAGGAGTTCAAGGACGAGGCGGTTCGGCTTGTGCTGTCGAGCGGCGGACGTCAATCGGAGTTGGCGCGACCTAGAACTTGGGCATTCAACGCTGGAGTGGTGGCTTTCCCCATATTGACTAATTTCTATAATTTAGCTATTTTTGGGATAACGACCGGAGGCCCCAATGAAACAATATTCCGAAACCGAACTGGCGAACCGGACCGGCGATGTGCTTGATGCCGCAGCGCAGCCACCGGTCAGCATCGCCCGCCACGGTAAGGCCCGCTTTGTCGTGCTGACCGCCGAACAATTCGCACTGATCCAGACCCGTGGCGACAGCCGCCGTGCTGTTCATCTGTCCAACCTGAGTGATGACGAGGCGGAGCGGCTGACAACCGCGCTGCAAAACAGCATCGACAATGACTGACACGCCCACGCTGGGCGATGTCTGGCTTTACCCATTCTTGTGGAGCCGCGAGGCGGCAAGCGGGGAAACCGAGGGTCGCAAGCATCGCCCGGTAGCACTGGCGTTGTTAACGCGCAATATCGAGGGCGAGACCGAAGTCCTATTGGTCCCGATCACCTCTCAACCGTCCAGTGGTCGCGCCTTTGCGATGGAAGTGCCGGAGATCGAGAAAAAAAGGGCGGGGCTGGACCAGCATATCCGGCTTTGGGTGATCGCTGATGAAGCCAATACCGATGTGCCGACTCGCAGTTACTATTTCGAGCCGGGCAACTGCATCGGTGGGTTCAGCGGTTCTTTTGTGAAGCGGATTCAGGGTGCGATGATTCGGGCAATTCAAGCTCGGAAAATGCGGGCGACACCGCGCCGATAACGCAAGATCGCTTACCCCTACCCCAACTCATATCGGCGGGTGCATCATCGGCAGGCGAACGCATTCCAATTTCAGCACCTAAAATTGGAAGGAGCTGTGGAAATTCGTTCAGCGAAGCAAAAGAATTTCAGCCAGGATCGCCATTGTCGCTGCAAAACCGATCCAGCGGCCTCACCAATCCTCGCGTTCAACGAAGCGGCATTTGACCGGCAATTTCATCGCCGCCAAACGCAGAGCTTCCTTGGCCACATCCAGCGGCACACCGTCAATCTCAAACATGATGCGGCCAGGCTTTACCCGGGCGGCCCAGAACTCGACGGAACCCTTGCCTTTACCCATGCGGACTTCGGTCGGCTTCTTTGATACCGGAACATCCGGGAATATCCGGATCCAGACCCGGCCTTGGCGTTTCATATGCCGCGTCAGCGCCCGACGCGCTGCTTCGATCTGTCGCGCGGTTACCCGCTCCGGCTCGGTCGATTTCAGGCCAAAGTGGCCGAAATTGAGGTCGGTTCCGCCCTTGGCTTCGCCATGAATGCGGCCTTTGTGCTGCTTGCGGAATTTTGTTCTTTTTGGTTGAAGCATCGCTTCTCTCCTTTACGGGGTCCTATGTTCTCAACGACGTTGAGGACGCGGACCGCCGCCTTCCTGCAATTCTGCTTGACGACGATCGCGGGCTTGCGGGTCGTGTTCCATCACTTCGCCTTTGAAGATCCAGACCTTGATCCCGATGATGCCATACGCGGTCATCCCTTCAGCATGGGCATAGTCGATGTCGGCGCGAAGCGTGTGCAAAGGCACCCGACCTTCACGATACCATTCCGTCCGCGCAATCTCGGCACCGCCCAATCGGCCGGCAACGTTGATCCGAATGCCCAAGGCACCCATGCGCATCGCGTTTTGCACCGAACGTTTCATCGCACGGCGGAACGAAACCCGACGCTCCAACTGCTGGGCGATATTCTCGGCCACCAACGCCGCATCGATTTCCGGCTTGCGCACTTCAACGATGTTCAAGTGCATTTCCGATTTCGTCAGAGTCGCCAATTGCTTGCGCAAAGTCTCGATATCGGCGCCTTTTTTGCCGATGATCACCCCCGGACGTGCCGCATGAATCGTCACCCGGCATTTCTTGTGCGGACGCTCGATAATCACCCGGCTGATCCCGGCCTGAACCTGATGCTTTTTCACATAGGCGCGAATGGCCAAGTCTTCGTGCAGCAAATCGCCAAAGTCTTTCGATGGCGCGTACCAGCGGCTGTCCCAAGTGCGGTTGACCTGCAGGCGGAAGCCAATTGGATTGATCTTCTGACCCATTATGCCTGCTCCTCGGCTGCGGCAGCTTTCTGCCGGACCTTGATGGTGATTTCGCTAAACGGTTTCATGATCTTGCCAAACCGACCGCGCGCCCGTGGACGACCGCGTTTCAGCGTGATGTTCTTGCCAACCCAGGCTTCGGCCACCACCAGTTCATCCACGTCAAGATTGTGGTTGTTTTCGGCATTGGCAATCGCCGATTGCAGGCATTTCTTCACATCGTCAGCGATACGCTTTTTGGAAAACGTCAAATCGGCCAAAGCCTTGCCGACCGGCTTGTTGCGGATCATCGCCGCAACCAAATTCAGCTTCTGCCCCGATGTGTGCAACATGCGCGTGGTGGCGATTGCTTCGGTTTCGCCAATGCGACGCGGATTTTTCACTTGTCCCATGACTTACTTCCGTTTCGCTTTTTTGTCGGCCGCATGGCCGTAATAGGTGCGGGTGGGCGAATATTCGCC
>JANMOK010000041.1:0-7370 GCA_031369165.1 Paracoccaceae bacterium | reverse complement strand
GTCACATCGACGATGCCGCCCCATTTGCGCAACATCCGCATCCGGCAGAAGATCGGGAACACCTCGCAGATCGCCGCGACCGTATGTTCGATCAACGGCAATCCGCCACGTTGCGAATAACTGACATATTGATCGGTGCCCGAGCCGATCACCAGTTCGCCCTTGTCGGACTGGCTGATGTAAGCGTGGACCGTGTTCGACATCACCACGCAGGGGAAGATCGGCTT
This sequence comes from Paracoccaceae bacterium, assembly GCA_031369165.1. Taxonomy (GTDB): domain Bacteria; phylum Pseudomonadota; class Alphaproteobacteria; order Rhodobacterales; family Rhodobacteraceae; genus JANMOK01. Next base: position 7,143 of record JANMOK010000041.1, on the reverse strand, counting down.
GACCGGCTCTGATACCAATGCCTGCAGCGGATAGCTTTCCAAGGGCATCCGCAGCCCCGCCGACTGCATCACCACCGAGGTATTGCCCGCCGCAGAAACCGCAACCTTTTTGGCGCGGATAAAGCCCTTGTCGGTTTCCACCCCGGTCACCGCGCCATCCGGGCCGCGCCGGATCGCCGTGACGGCGCAGTTCTGGATGATGTCCACCCCGCGCGCCGCCGCTGCCCTTGCATAGCCCCATGCGACTGCATCATGCCGCGCGGTGCCCGCGCGCATCTGCAATGCCGCCCCGACCACCGGATAGCGCGCATCCTTGGCGATGTTCAGCGGCGGGCAGAACGCCTTGGCTTCCTCAGCGGTCAGCCAGCGGTTGTCGACGCCGTTCAGCCGGTTGGAATGGATGTGGCGCTGAAAGCTTTGAATGTCATGGGTGTTGTGGGCCAGCATCATCACGCCGCGCTTGGAAAACATGACGTTGTAGTTCAGCTCCTGGCTCAAGGTGTCCCACAGATCGACGGCGTGGTCATAGATCCGCGCACTTTCGTCATAAAGATAGTTCGACCGGATGATGGTGGTGTTGCGCCCGGTGTTGCCGCCGCCCAGCCAGCCCTTGTCGATGACCGCGACATTGGTGATCCCGTGTTGCTTGGCCAGATAATAGGCTGCGGCCAGGCCATGGCCGCCTGCACCCACGATGATCACATCATATTCGGCCTTCGGCTGCGCCTCTGGCCATTGCTCCGGCCAATGCTTGTTCCCGGTCAGCGCGTTCTTCAGCAGCGCGAAAGCGGAGAAATGGGTCATCTGGATGCCTCGGCGGTCAGGGCGGATGCGCGACGTGACCATCGCAGATACGGGGCTGACTTCACTGAACATATGCGCCACAATGGCAGTATGATTGCGTCACCCCCGTCTTTATGGTGCAGCCCATGACTTCGCCCGCACCCCGCTTGCGCATCGGATTCATCCTGGCCCGCCGATTCACCTTGTGCGCCTTCGCCAATTTCATCGATGTGCTGCGCCTTGCCGCTGATGAAGGCGACCGCTCGCGCCCGATCCTTTGCAGCTGGCGCGTGCTGTCGCCAACTTTGGACGCGGTGGAATCCAGTTGCGGCATCAAGATCCAGCCCGAAGAGCGGCTGGGCGATCCGGCGCGGTTCGACTACATCGTGGTCGTCGGTGGACTGATCGACGCGGTCGAGAACCTGCACCCCGATCACAACGCCTTCCTGCGCCGCGCGGCTGCAGCCGGGGTGCCACTGGTCGGGGTTTGCACCGGCGCCTTCATTCTGCACCGTGCCGGGCTGATGCAGGGCTATCGCTGCTGCGTAAGCTGGTTCCATCACGACGACTTTCTGCAAGAGTTCGACGGTTTGCGCCCGGTCTCCGACCAGATATTTGTGGTTGACCGGGATCGGCTGTCTTGTTCGGGCGGTGCCAGCTCAGCCCATCTGGCCGCTTTTCTCGTCGATCGCCATATCGGGCCCGCCGCTGCCCGCAAAAGTCTTGCCATCATGATCTTCGACGAAGCGTTGACCGCCGAACGCCCGCAGCCCGGCTTCCCGCTTGAATTGGTCACCCGCGATGATCTGGTGCGCCGGGCATTGCTGGCCATGCAGCAGACGCTCGACACGCCGCTGACCGTGGCCGGTCTGGCCGGGCGGCTGGGAGTCAGCCGTCGCAAGCTGGAGCGCCACTTCACCAAGGCGCTGGCGCTGACACCGATGCAGGCGGGCATGAAGATCCGGCTGGCGCAGGCGCGGCAGCTTTTGGAACGCGGCGATCGCTCGGTGACCCAGATCGCGGTCGAAACCGGATTTTGCGATGCCTCGCACCTGATCCGGCTGTTCCGCGCCGCCGAGGGCACGACGCCGGAAGTTTGGCGCATTGCCCGCCGAGCGGCAGACGGGCCGGCAATCCGCCCGCCAGTGCAAGCTTGAACAAAAGACGCCCCGCCGTCGGGATTGGCGGGGTGCCTGGCCGCTACTTCTTAACGATCAGATGTCCGGGACCGTAGGGGAACGCCGTGATGTTGCGGTTGCCCTGATTGTCAGCCCCGGTGATCACCAGAATGTCATGCTCGCGGTAGCCGCCCGCCCCCGGCAGATGGTTCGGAATGGTGATCATCGGCTCCATCGACAACACCATGCCCGGCTCCAGCACGGTGTCGCAATCTTCACGCAGTTCCAGACCAGCCTCGCGGCCATAATAGTGGCACAGGACGCCAAACGAGTGGCCATAGCCGAAGCTGCGGTATTGCAGCAGGTTTTCTGCCGCATACATATCGTTCAATTCCTTGGCGATGTCGCTGCACTTGGCACCCGGCACCAGCAATTCCTTGCCGCGATCATGCACAGCGCAGTTGATGTTCCAAAGGCGGATATGCTCGTCCGTCGCCTCTTCGGCAAACAAGGTCCGCTCCAGCGCCACATAATATCCCGCAACCATCGGAAAGCAGTTCAGCGACAGGATGTCGCCCTTTTCGATCTTGCGGCTAGTGACCGGGTTATGCGCGCCATCCGTGTTCAGGCCCGACTGGAACCAGGTCCAGGTGTCCAGAAGTTCGCCATGCGGCCAGGTTTTGGCAATTTCGCGCACCATGGCGCCGGTGGAATGCAGCGCCACCTCGTGCTCCGGCACGCCCACCGCAATCGCCTCAACGCAGGCAGCGCCGCCAAGATCAGCGATCCGGGTCATCTGAGTTATTAGGGCGATTTCCTCGGCAGATTTGATCATGCGCAGGCGCATCGCCGGTTGGGCGATGTCCACGAATTCCATTTTGGGGAATTCTGACTTCAAGAGGTTCAGCGTATCGATGTTGATGTGGTCAAACTCGATCCCCAACCGCTTGACGCCGCCGGTCAGCGCACGGACGGCATGAAAATAATTGTCCTTCTGCCAGTCTGTATAGGTGACATTGCCACCAAAGGTCCGCCGCGCCGGCTGACCACCGTCAATGCCCGCGCTGATCGAGGTGGCGATGGTGTGGTCGATCAACAGACCGTAGCGGCGACCGAAATAGCAATACAGGAAATCGCTATAATAGTTGATGTTGTGATACGAAGTGAACAGCGCGGCGTCGATTCCGGCCTGCACCATATGGCCGCGAATAGAATCTTGGCGGCGCTGCATCTCGGCGGTCGAAAAGGTTGGCTGCACCTTGTCGCCATTGTCGGTGTAGTCCAGATAGCGTCCACGCTCCATCGCGGTTCTCCCGGGGGCAATCGACTGGCGGCCGGCCGTGCCGGAATTGTGCCAAAATCGAACCGCAACTGCAATCTGTCAAAAGACCGTTTCTCATGCTATACATGAGAAAATCTCACAGTGCGGTGGCACGTTATGGCAGGCAATCCACTGGCGCAACTTCCCCTGAACGCCCTGCGCGCATTCGAAGCGGCTGCCCGTCTGGGCAGTTTCAACGCCGCCGCCGAGGCCCTGTTTGTCACGCAATCGGCCATCAGCCATCAGATACGACACCTCGAAGACTGGCTCGGCGCGCCCCTGTTCGACCGCCGCGCCGGTCGCCCCCGCCTGTTGCCGCGCGGCGAAGTCCTGGCCCGGACGCTTGGCTTGTCTCTGGCGGAAATCGCCAAGGCCTGTGAGCGGGCAAAAGAAAGTCATGCGCCGCAGCCGCTGGTGATTGCAGCCATTCCCTCGGTGGCGATCTGCTGGCTGATCCCGCGCCTGTCGGCCTTTCGCGCCCTCTATCCCGGCATCGAAATCAGGGTGATCTATGCCATGCATGGGCGGGACATCGACTTTCGCAACGTTCATCTTGCCTTTGTCTTCGCCGACAGCACACCGGCAAAAACCGGCGTGACGGCCACGCCCTTTCTCTCCGGCACCAGCGTTCCGGTGTGCAGCCCGGCCCTGATTGCAGGGTTTGGAGGGCAAGTGCCTTCTGCCGCCGCCATCCTTGCCGCAGGGCTGCTGCATGACACCGATGCGACGGGGTGGCAGACGTGGCTGCACAAGGCGGCGGCCGATGTCCCATCGCAACTGCCCGGCCCGGTATTCGAGGATTTCAATCTGTTGCGCGCCGCCGCGCTGTCCGGCCAAGGCGTTGCCCTCTGCCCGATCGCCATGATCCATGATGATCTGGATACGGGAAGACTGATCCAGCTTTCGCCGATTAGCGTGTTGGAACAGTTCAACTATTATCTGGTTTCGGCGATTCCTGCGGAACCTTCGATCAGGACCGCTTTGGATGCCTTCATGGCGTGGGTATCTGTGGCCCGCAATCATCAAGGCGCGACGGGTCCTGCTTGACAAAAGCAATCTGTCGTGACCCTTCGCGCAGCCATGCCAAAGCCAGCCGCAAGGGGCCATTTTCTTCGGTACGCAATTTCACCTCCGGGTCTTGCTGGGGACATGAATGAAGGTGGATTGCCTGCTCATGCGCAAGGGCTTCCTGCGGATTACCCCCATGGACTGGACAGGTACCCAAGTGGATTGGTCACTCTCCAGACGCCGAAAGTGACTTATGCTGGTCGCTGTTGCGCTCGCGATCAAGATGGCGCGTTGCGCTAAGGTCTTGATGTTCAGGGCAGCATCGTCGGGATCCGGCGGCAGTCGAACAAGTGGCGGCTGGTCGGACAGAGTCTTGGATGCGTGCAGACCGGGGGAAAGGCGACCAATCAACTCCGTCACCGGCAATGCAGTCAAGCCGGACGCTTACGCCCAATTTCCGCCACGGGCGACAGTACTGCCGTCAGTGCCTGACCACTGTCGCAACGTGCCCCGTTTTCTTGAACTATTGCCGGTTGGCTCGAAACTGCGGCGCACGGCTCTGTGTCGATCAGCAGGTGCAGGTCACCAGTGCTGGGACGGAGGGGGATGGCCACGCACAGACCCTTCTGGCGGCGGCAAGGCGTGCTGAAATTCGGCGCCGGCCAATGATTAGGCTTTTCGACAAAGAATCTTTGTGACGCCGTCGGGACAAACTCTTTGTTAACGGTCAGGCCGTATCACGGGACCTCGGTACATGCCTTGTGCAGTGAGGGTTCATCACATGCGGCTTTCCCCTAAGTCGACCGCCTCGGCGCGCGAAACGCCAGAATGGTGCGCGTTCGACTTGCCCGAACGTCATTCGGCCGAGGGCATGGCTGCATTGCACCGTTTTCTATCGGACAACTCTGAAGCTTGGATCCGCCTGTCGGCGCACAGGCTGCGGCGGCTGGACAGCCTGCTTCTGCAATATCTTGCCGCAGCAGCAAGGGCATGGGCGGCGAAAGGCTGCGGTTTCGAAATCGTCGATCTGTCGCAGTCGGCGGCAGAGACGATGACCCTGCTGGGCGCTCAAGCCGACTTGCTGAAGGGAAAGGTGTGACAGTGTCGATCAAAGTACTTGCAATCGACGATTCGCGCACGATCCGCGGGCTGATGAAGAAGGTCATGGAAGACGCGGGCTTCATCTGCGCCTGCGCCGTTGACGGTGAAGATGGCATGGCCCGCTTTGCCGAAGAAGCGCCCGACGTGGTAATCACCGACATCAACATGCCCAAGCTCGATGGCTATGGCGTCATCCGTTCTATCCGGGGCGGTACAGTGAACCGAACTGTGCCAATCCTGGTTCTGACCACGGAAAGCGCCGATCACCTGAAGGCGCGGGCCCGCGATGCCGGTGCCACCGGATGGATCGTCAAGCCGTTCGAAGACGAAGTGATCGTGTCGATCGTGCGTCGTATCACGGGGGCCAGGGTTTGACATGGCATCGCTGAACACAATTCGCGATACTTTCTTCGAGGAATGCGAAGATCTGCTCGCCGCCCTGTCCGAGGGCCTTGCTGCGATGCTGGGCGGGATGCTCGAATCCGAGACCGTCAATGCCGTTTTTCGGGCGGTGCATTCCATCAAAGGCGGGGCTGGAGCTTTCGCGCTGGCCGACCTGGTAACCTTCGCCCACCGCTTCGAGACCGTACTTGACGCCGTTCGCGGCGGGCGCCTGGACGCTGACGCCGACCTTCTGCACATCTTGCAGCGCTCGGCCGACCACCTGACAGATCTGGTCGAGGCGGCTCGAAATTCCGAACCGGCGGACCCGGACGCCAGCGCCCGCTTCCTTGCGAATCTGGAAGCCTGTCTGGCCGATGGCGGCATTGCCGACACCGCCCCGGATCAGGAATTTTCTTTTGCCGCAGTCACGCTGGATTTCGCGCTGCTGGAGCCGGCTGACAGCGACCATCCGACGCAACATCAATTCGACATCCGGTTCGCCCCGCGCGCCGGGCTGTTTGCGAACGGCCACGACCCGGCGCTGCTGATTGCAACCCTCGCCGAGTTTGGTTCATTGCAAACGACACTTGACCTGTCGCGCCTGCCCGATTGGGGCACTTTCGATCTCGAGACCCCGTTTCTCGACTGGAACATCAGATTGACAACTTCTGCTTCGGAAACCAGCCTGCATGAGGTGTTCGATTTTGTCGACGGACTGTGCGAACTGGAAATCCGGCCGGTTCCCGAGCCGGTCCTGGAACCGCAGCCGGACTTCGAACTCGAGACAAACGTGCCCGCCAGCCTCAAAAGCCCGGCCGCCCCGAAGGCCGATCCGCTAGACCCTGCGGCAGATGCGCGCGCCGCAAATCCGACCCTGCGCGTCGCCTTGGAGCGGGTCGACCGGCTCATCAACGCTGTTGGCGAGCTGATTATCAATCAGGCGATGGTTGCGCAGCGTATCCAGGACACTGCACTGGCTGCGGATGCCGATATCCTTGCCCATGTCGACGACTACCGATTGCTTGCCCGTGACCTGCAGGAAGCGGTGATGGCGATTCGCGCCCAGCCCGTCAAGCCGTTGTTCCAGCGGATGTCGCGTATCGTGCGCGAGGCGGCAGACGCCACCGGCAAACAGGTGCAGTTCGTTACGGTTGGCGAAGCAACCGAAGTCGACAAGACGTTGATTGAGCGGCTTGCAGATCCTCTGACCCACATGATCCGCAATTCGGTCGACCACGGACTCGAAACACCCGAGGTGAGGCTTGCCGCGGGAAAGGAGGCTTGTGGTACCGTCCGGCTCTCGGCGGCGCATCGTTCGGGAAGTGTAATCCTTTCGATCCGCGATGACGGCGCCGGTCTGAACCGTCCGCGGATCCTCGAGACGGCACGGCGCAAAGGCTTGATCGCGGCCGATCTGGACCTCGCGGT
>JANMOK010000036.1:0-5373 GCA_031369165.1 Paracoccaceae bacterium | reverse complement strand
AGGATGATCGGGGTTTCCGAGGATTGCACGTCGTCGATTACCGATTTCAGGCGCTTCTCGAATTCGCCCTTCACTGATGCTCCCGCCTGCATAAGCCCGATGTCGAGCATGTGCAGTGCCACGTTTTGCAAAGCTGGCGGCACGTCGCCTTGGGCGATGCGCAGGGCAAAACCCTCAACGACGGCAGTTTTGCCGACTCCCGCCTCGCCGGTGAGGATCGGATTGTTCTGGCGGCGGCGCATCAATACGTCGATGATCTGGCGAATCTCCGGGTCGCGGCCGACCACCGGGTCGAGTTTCCCGGCTTTGGCGCGTTCGGTCAGATTGGTGGCGTATTGCGCCAGCGACGACTTGCCGCCGGGGGCAGGGCGCATGGTCTTTTCCGAAGCGGCCGAGCCGCCGCCCTCGATGGATTGGGACAACAAGTCGTCGAGCTGGCCTGACATGGCGTCGGGGTCGATTTTCGCAAATTCGAGGCTGATTTTCAGCAGCAGCGCTTCGAGAACAGGTTCCTTCATCGCGCCAAGCAGAATATAGGCCGAACGCACTTCCTGTTGGTTGAATTCGAGCGAACCAAAGCTCCAAGCCGATTGAACGGCATGAAATATATGGTCGGAGAACTCTTCGATGGACGATGATCCATAGGGCAGTTTGTCGGCCGAACGCGCCATGTCGGACGCAAGTCGCGACATATCTACCCCGGCGGATTGCAGCAGAATGGCGAAATCGGAGCGGTCGGACAATGCCAGCTGCTCGATAAAATGCATCAACTCAACGTATGGGTTGCCGCGCATTTTTGCGGCATCGGCGGCAGACTTGAAGGCACGCAAACAGGTGGGGTTTAACTTGCCCAACAGTTCTTTGCGTTTGAAGCTTTCCTGCGATCCCTGTCGTGGCATGACACTGGTCCTTCCGGCGTGACTGGCGTTTAATCTGGTTGAAAAAAAGTCGGTTGTCTGTAGCCTTACAGGAATTCTGCGCTTCGGGCAAAAGCCGAAACAATAAACCAGCGCGATTTTTGTTGCCGACGGAGAAACATGGATGCTGACCCCGCTTCCCGGTGACATGTTCAAACCCGGACAGGTGCTGAACAACACCTATGAGATCGAAGGAATACTCGGTCGTGGCGGCACCGGCGAGGTGTATCGGGCGCGCAATCAGATATCGAGCCGGATCGTCGCGATCAAGGTTTTGAACGCCGAGTTTTCTGGCAATGCCGATTATCTGGAGTTGATGAAGCGTGAGGAGGAGATGCGCGACATCAGGCACGATGCCGTCGTGCGCTATTCCGACAACAGCCGCACCGCCGATGGGCATGTGTTCCTGGTAATGGATTTCGTCGACGGTCCGTCGCTGAATGACTGGCTGCAACGTGGCAATGCCAGTCCGCGCGATTTGATGATTGTCTGTCATCGCGTGGCGGATGGCTTGGTGGCGACGCACGCGCGCAAGATCGTGCATCGCGACTTGTCACCGGATAATATCATCTTGCGCAAGGGCGACCCGGCGCAGGCGGTGATTATCGACTTTGGCATCGCCAAAGACGATAGCGCCGGGGCGCGGACGATTGTGGGCAATGAATTTGCCGGAAAGTACGAATATGCGGCACCCGAACAGATGGAAGGAAAGGCTGAACCGCGGTCTGACTTGTATTCGCTGGGCGCAACATTGCTGGCAACTTATCGCGGGCAGATTCCCAATGTGGGCAGCACACCGGGCGAACTGATCCGCCGCAAGGGCAAGACGCTGGACACCGAAGGCGTACCAGCGCCGTTCAAGGCGCTGATTGATTGGCTGACCCAGCCCGACGCCGCCTTGCGGCCGGCAAGTGCTGCCGAAGTGGTGGCACATCTGGATGAGGTATTGAGGCCGACCGGGCGAAAGTCAGTTTTGACCAAGCCCGTTGCGGCGGCAAAACGCGGGTTCAGCTGGTCGCTGATTGTGGTGCCGTTGCTGGTGATTGGCGCGGCAACGGGGGTAATTTATTCTGGTGTCTGGCGCGGATTGGTCGTTGAGCCAGTCGTTGAGGAAGTGCCCCAGGTTGTGGAGCCGGTTCTGCCCGCAGTGGTTATCGAAGAGCCGCGTGTCGAACAAGCAGCGGTTGTGCCGGTGATCCCCGATCTGCCGGTGTCGGCGGTGCAGGATTTGTTGGGCAAGATCAGAAATTGTGGCCCTTTGACGGTGGCGGGAACGGGCCAAGCCTTCGCGCCCTTGGCACCTATTGTTGTAAGTGGCCAAGTTGTGGAGGCGGACGACGGCGCAAAAATTAAGTCGGCATTGGAAGTGGTGGCAGACAATCGGCCCGTAAGCGTCAGTGTGGCGGCATTGACGCCGGACATCTGCCGAATTCTTGACCTTCTGCCGCCAGTTGGTGACAAGCAAATGTCGATATGGCTTGGGCAAGGTATTGAAGGACAAGCGAATTTTACCGGAATTTTCAGGGTTGACGAATTCCCGGTTGTGGAGGTTCTGTTGCCGACAAATTTGGCCGGGCAGCATGTCTGGGCGGTTTTTATCGATGGCGATATCGCCTACAACGTGTTGCCGAATGTGAAATCTCCCGACACTTCGATAGCCAACCTGGCCGAGTCACGAGCTGGGCTTTTGATGATCAGGTTGTTGCACAGCAATCTCGAAAATCAGCCAGGACGCGAATTGTTTCGTTATAGAATCACGCCCGAGGATATCGGCAAGAAACTGTTGGTCACTTTTGTAACGCCCAAACCGTTGTTTCCTGGTGCCAGGCCGCAAACTGAATCGGTCGAAGCGATGGCCGAGGCGCTGGAAGAAGTTTTTGCGCAACAGGGGTTTGAGCTGACGGCGGTATCAACGCGACTGCTCGACTTTCAGAACTGACGGTCAAATCGCGCGATCTATAAAGCACGCGCAACTTGCGCGATTCATGCAAACGTGGCTAAGTTGTCCACAGGCTAAATCCAGTTGCAGGTGGCTCGCCCTTTGTTTGACCCTCAGCCTTGGCTAAACCCCATCGAAGGCGATAATCCTTCGGGTGTTGGCTTGCGAAACGAGCTGCGTTTCCACGACATCGAACGGTTGATGCAACCAAAAATCGACGTGGTGCGTGACGAACGCAACAATGCGGTTTCGCAGTCTGCCGTTCCCGTACAGTGGGGCGAGGTTCTAGAGACGGCGGCCGAGCTGAGCAAATCGGGCCGCGATCTGCGTTTGTTGGTGATCGTCGTGCGCGCTTTGGCCAATGACAGCGGCTTTGGCGGATTGCGCGCTGGCCTGGAATTACTGGCCAAGTCAATAGAGGTTTTCTGGGAAAGTCTGCATCCGGAACTGCGCGATTCTCCCTCGCCGCGCGACGCTGCGCTGCGGCGGATCAATGCTTTGATACAGCTTGAAAGCGAAGCCGACGGCGTGCTGGGGGATTTGGCAAAAAATGTATTTTTCAGTGTGCGACTAGACGGTCAAGTTTCTGGAAGCGATCTGGAAATGGCAATGCTTGATGGCCAGACCATGCTTCGCGCGGCGGCGCAGGGGCTGAACGAAAAAGAAAAGGCAGGTCTGCTGGAAAAGCACGAGACCAGAATTCAGCGGGTTAAAAAAGCTTGCAAGGCCTATGCAGACCAAGAAGCGGCCAATTGGGAAAATCTGCGCAGCGAAGCTAACGCTGCATTGGCCGCGTTTGCGCAGTTGGAAGAAATTCTGGGTTTGAAACTTGGGGCCGAGGGAAAGGCCAGCAATCTGCCCAAATTGGGTCAATTCTTGCAGCGCGTTGTGGCAACGGTGAATAATTCCAGCACTATCGCGCCAGAAAGCGCCGGAAATCCGCCGCCGGTGACAAATGTCACTTCGCAGGAGCCTTCCGTTGGGTTAGATTCGTCGGTAACAACAACGGGAGCGGGTGCAATACCGGATCGTCTGAATTCGCGCGGCGACGTCATAAAGCTGCTCGATCTGATCATTGATTTTTATGATCGGACCGAACCGTCGAGCCCGATACCACATTTGGCCAAGCGCATGCGTCGGATGGTGCCGATGGATTTTCTGGCGTTGATGGAAGAAATGGCCCCCAGCGGGTTGAAAGAATTCAAGTCTCTGGCAGGCGTTGGCGAAGACAAAAAAGGGTGACTGACCGGAAAGGGTTAGCAATATGGCCGAAAGCAAAGCAAAAGTAATTGAACGAAATCGGGCACCGCGGGTGCAGATCGCTTATGACGTCGAGCATTATGGCAGCCCGACGACGATTGAGTTGCCCTTTGTGATGGGGGTCATGGCCGATCTTTCCGGGGCAAGTGAAACCCCGGAAGCGCAAAAGGCGGTACTTGACCGAAATTTTGTCGAAACCGATGCCGGGCGGTTCAACAAATTCATGGAGTCTTTGGCGCCAAGGGTGAAAGCCCGGGTCAAAAACACCCTTCCAGGAAAAGAAGGCGAAACGGCTGACGAAGAAATGTTCGTCGATTTATCCTTCAAGAACATGGGTGATTTCGCGCCGGATAAAGTGGCTGAACAAGTTCCCGCATTGGCGGAAATCTTGAAAATGCGCAAGCAACTTGAGGAACTTTTGGGCTTCATGGACGGTCGCGTTGATGCCGAAAAACGCATTGCCCAGCTATTGGCCAACGAGCCATTGCTGCAACAAATCTCGGAAGAGGCCGCCAAGGCCGAAACCGGCAATAAGGGGGAATGATCTAGATGGCCGAAACAGAAAAGCAGGCCGGCGGAGCAGCGGCCGAAGCCGAAGCCATTGATCTTGGTGAATTCAGCGCCCTTCTGGAAAAAGATTTCCGGGTCAAGAAGGACGACAGCGACAAGCTGCAAAGTTTGGTGCGCAATTTGGCGTTGGCCGCGCAATCGCGGTCGGGCACCACGGCGATTTCGGGCAATGCGGTCAAATCCATCAAGTCGATGATTGCAGGCATCGACAAGATGCTGACCGAGCAGGTAAATGTGATCATGCACTGCCCGGAACTGACCACGATAGAAGGTTCGTGGCGCGGTTTGCATTATATGGTCAACAACACCGAAACCGACCAAAAGCTGAAAATCCGGGTGATGAACATCTCCAAGGATGAACTGGCCGATACACTGGAAGATTACGAAGGCCAGATGTGGGACCAGTCGCCGATTTTCCGCAAGATTTACACTGCGGAATATTCGCAATTGGGCGGTGAACCGTTTGGAGCGTTGGTTGGCGGTTACGAATTTTCCAACCATCCGCGCGATGTGGGCATGTTGCGGTCGCTGTCAGGGATATGTGCCTCGGCGCATACGCCGTTCATTGCGGCAGCGTCGCCAAAAGTGTTCCGCATGGACAGCTGGCAGGAACTGCCAAATCCACAGGATTTGCAGCAGATCGTATCTTCGCCCAGCTATGCGTCCTGGCAGAGCCTGCGTGAAAGC